>JAZQDF010000160.1:0-5758 GCA_045546635.1 Eubacteriales bacterium | reverse complement strand
CCGCTTGGCCTCCGACTTGGAGCCGTTCTGATTCTCGCTGCCGGAGGAGGCAACCGCACTTACCGCCATTCTGGTACGAACGTGACGGTCGGTCTTGAGAAGTCCCTCGGTATTAGCAACCAGAATCGTATGATCTACGGTAATGAGATTACCAACCGACTGAACGATGCGGCTGTCGTATGCTCTTGCCGCGTCGGTTGCGAGGCGAAGAAGATCGCATTTTATCTTATTATCCGCAGTAGCGGGATTGATCCTTACGGGGTGGATATCGTTAACAGCGGTGGGCCTCAGAATGATATTCTGCTCTGCGTGGCCCTCACCCATAGCCTCGGCAACGGCTCTTGCACATCTGATAAGTCCCTCTCTGGATATATCGGAGGTGGATCCGTAGACCGTTCTGGTGCCGAGGAAGGCACGAATACCAACGCCGGATACGGTGTTATCGGCGATAGCATCGATCCTGCCGCTCAGAAGCGTGACGGTGCCGTTTCTCGTAAGCTCCCAATACACCTCGGCAAAGTCCGCACCGGTGGATACGGCAATGCCAAGTATTTCTTCAATAATTTTCTGATTATTGATCATATATTTTCTCCTTCTTGAAATAATTTTTAAAATATTTCACTATTATATAGCATACCATATTTTTCATTCATAATCAAGAGGGTTTTTTTAATAAATAATGACATAATTGAACAAAAAATGTGTTTTTGACAACTATTTTTCAAAAATTACTTGACAAGCGAGAAATAAAAATGTATACTAATCTAACCCAAGCGTATTATTGCCGTTAAAGGAGGGTTATAAAATGCCGGGCAAAGAAGATCTCAGAGTAAGAAAAACCAAGAAAGCACTATTCGATGCCTTTATGGAGCTGCTCTGCACCAAGCCGTTTGACGAGATAACCGTAAACGAGCTTTGCGATGCGGCCGGAGTCAGACGTGCCACGTTCTACAAGCATTACTCGGACAAGTTTGATTTCCTTAACGCATACACGCGTCTGCTGAGAGACAGATTCGACAGAATGGTTGCCAAGGGTGGCAAGCCTGCACTCACGGTAGACTATTACGTTGCATACGCCAAGCGTCTGGTGCATTTCATCGACGAGAACTCGGCTGCAATACAGAATATCTGCCACAGCAACCTGTTCCCCTCTGTGCTTGCGATAATCGTTGAGCAGAATTACAGAGATACCTGCGACAGACTCCGCATAGCCGTGGCTGACGGTATGCAGCTTAACGCATCGGTAGAGACCATTGCCGCTATGTGTACGGGAGGCGTTGCCGCCTGCATCTACACCTGGATAAAGGGCGAGCAGAAGATGACTCCCGATGAGCTCAGCGAGCAGGTAGGCGTCGTAATTGCCGATATTCTTACCTGATATCAGATTAGTTAAATAAAAAAACAGGGGCTACTGATAGCCTCTGTTTTTTTATTTTTGCATTTTTACTTGTTCGAGTCAACGTAGGGCATATACGCCTTCAGGTAATCTATACCCGAGAGGAGCGTGGTGAAGCCCATAACCGCCATCGCAACGTAGGAGAGAATATGATTATCACAGACGAAGGAGATGGCATCTGCCTTGATTATCATAGGAATCGCAGGCTCAAGAATGATGGCAACGGTGCCAACCATCTGCGAAACGGTCTTGATCTTGCCCAGCATCGATGCCGCAACGACGATACCGCTCTTGCCTGCTACGACAAGGCGAAGACTGGTAACGCCAAGCTCACGGAGGAGGATGACGAGAACCACCCAGACGAAGACGAGTGCGAGAGTCCTATCTCCGCGGAGAAGCATCCATACGAGTATGGATATCATCGAGGAGAGAACCATAAACTTATCAGCCAGCGGATCGATAAATTTTCCGAAATCGGTGACGAGATTATACTTTCTCGCTATCTTGCCGTCAAGCATATCGGTAAGTGCTGTGACGATATATACAAGTGCGGGAACGATAAAGCCCCATATACCCGCCCCACGCATAAAAAGAAGAGTGGCGACAAAGGCGGGGACAAGAAGGCATCTTACGATAGACAGTGTGTTGGGAATATTCATTGACGACTTTTTCATCGGTATGACCTCACTTAAATTATTGCTTCACCCACAAGGTCGTAGTCCATAGCCTCGGTGATCTTCACCTCGACAAACTCGCCCTGTGAAAGCTGCTTTGACGATTTAAAATAAACTCTGCCGTCTACGTCGGGAGCGTCTGCATAGGAGCGTCCGTGATAGATCTCGGCGATCCTGTCATAGCCCTCGCAAAGAACGGTAAGCCTTGAGCCGATGCGGGAGGCAGTAAGCTCCTCGGCAACGGTAAGCTGGGTCTGCATAAGGCAGTCGTATCTGTCCTGCTTCACCTGCTCGTCGATCTGATCCTCCATCTCTGCGGCGGCAGTTCCCTCCTCCGGCGAGAAGGTAAAGGCACCGAAGCGGTCGAACCGAGCCTCCTTCACAAACTCGCAAAGCTCGGCAAAGTCCTCATCGGTCTCCCCCGGGAAGCCGACCATTGCGGTGGTGCGGAGAATTATACCCGGCACGCTATCGCGAAGTCGCCTTACGGCATCGCAAATAAGCTGCTTTCCGCCGTGGCGGTTCATTCTCCTGAGAACCGAGTCGGAGATATGCTGGATCGGAATATCCATATATTTAAGGAGGCGGTCGTTGTTACGAAGCTCCTCTATAAGCTCGTCTGTGATCTTATCGGGATAGCAATAGAGCAGACGGATCCAGGGAATAGAGGTCTCCTCGGTTATTGCACGGACCAGCCGTGCAAGGCTGTATTCGCCGTAAAGATCAAGGCCGTATCTGGTGGTATCCTGTGCGATAAGGTTTATTTCCTTGACGCCCATAGCCTCAAGGTCGCGGGCTTCACTCACGATATCCTCTATAGGACGGCTTCTGTGTCTGCCGCGGATAAGAGGAATTGCACAGTAGGTGCAGAGATTGTCGCAGCCCTCGGATACCTTAATATAGGCGGTGTGATTTCCCGTGGTGATGATTCTGTCACCGCCGAGATCGGAGGTCTCCTTATCTCTGAAGGAGGTATATTTTTCGCCACGCATCACAGCCTTACAGGCCTCGGCAATATCACAGAGGCTGCCGATACCCACAAGGGCATCTATCTCGGGAAGCTCGGTCATAACCTCCTCACGATAACGCTCCACAAGGCAGCCGGTGGCAATTATGTATCGGCATTTACCGTGCGTCTTAAGAGATGCGGCGTCAAGGATATTGGCAATCGCCTCCTGCTTCGCACTCTCGATAAATCCGCAGGTGTTGATAACTATGATCTCCGCCTCCTCCTCATTGGGAGTGATCTCAAATCCGGCGGCGTGAAGATTATAAAGCATAACCTCGGTGTCCACAAGATTCTTGCAGCAGCCGAGAGAGATAAAACCAACTTTTGTCATTTTTTGACTACCATTCTTTACATTTTGTCGATTATTTCAAAAATTTCTTAAATCTGGGCCTAAGCTTCTCCATATAAAACCGAACCATAACCACGATAAAAATATCGTAGGCCACAAAGGCCACGTTCATAAGGACGTAGGTGATAATTGCCATTCCCCTGCTGCCCTCATCAAAGAAGGGGATGCCGAGAAGACGCTCTGAAACGAAGAAAAGTCCCCATATGACCGCGTTAATATAGGCAAGCTTCACTATCAGCCAGGTCCATTTCGGCAGACGCTCGATATACGCCTTTATCAGCGGATAGAGGCCGAATATAAGAAGATATTCCACCCAGATCACCGTACCGGGAAAGATAAGTGCGGTGGTGAGAGTAGTGCATATCCAGACGAGCCAGGGAAAGTAAGAGCCGATCTCAAGATAAATAAACACGACCAGCATCGAGGCGATGGCACAAACGGTGAGGTCAAGAACCTCTACCACAGCACCAAGCACCATTATGGCGGTGCCCAGGGCTACCATCATAGCCGACAGGGTGATCTTTTTCGTCTGACTCATATACAACGGATAAGGTCTCCGCCCATACATTCGCAAAGGCAGTCGAGACAGATAAGATTCATACAGCAGTCGCAGGCGTCATCGGATGATGAGCGGTGGCGGGAGCTTGTGCCGTAATAGGTGCTACCGTATCCGCGGGAGGTGGTATTGAACATCTCCTTCGCCTTCTGGTATTCAATATTGCCGGGCTCCATACTGCAGGCCATCTCAAGCTCACGCATAGCGTCGTTTACGTTGCCGCGGTGCATAAGAAGAACGCTGTTAAGGTAATGCCACTCTGCCGTTCGGTCGCTGATGGGGACCTCGGCAATGCGGCGTTCTGCCTCGTGGAATTTCTTCGCGTTAATAAGCTTTCTGATCTCAAAATACACACCCGAGGTGCTGCCTGTTCCGCTGTAGTCACGGTAATAGGTTCCGTTACCACGGTAGGCAGAGCCACCCGCCGAACGCATACGCTGTATCTCATCATATGCGGCGTTTATCTCCTGCATCTTCTCGTTGGCAAGATCCTTCAGGGGATTGTCATCACCGTAGTTATCGGGGTGATATTTTCTCGCCAGAGCTCTGTAAGCGTTCTTTACTTCCTCGTCTGTGGCATCACTTGTGATACCGAGTATCGAATAGGGATCCTTCAATGGATTTTCTCCTTTCGTTTTTTGTCCTTATTCCCTTCCCCGTCAAGAAACTTAATACGCTCTGCGAGGCCGAGATATATGATGTTGTTAATTATATTTTCGATGGTTGCACGACTGCCGAAGGGAAGAAGGTTTACCGCTGCCTCAAGCCGTTTACACTCAAGGATGAGGCCAACCTTAATGCTCTGCTTGTTTTCGGGCGTCAGCGGTCTTCCGCCGTAAAGCAGGACGAAGGGGTTGTAGCTACCGCTTTCAACGTCGGAGTCATAGTCCTCCGCGGCGTCGGCTGCGTAGATGAATTTACCGAGATGGTAGCCCACCTCGTAGGGAACGAGCCTGTCGGACTCGGGCAGGCCGTATGCAAAAATCTCGCCAAGCAGCTCGCCGAAGAGGGCGGCGGGGGCATCAACGCTCTCGCATCTATCCTTCTCAAGTGCGGTTATTCTGTCGAGGCGGTCGCTGACGATTTCGGAAAGGTCACTAAGCGATGCCTTGGAATTAGCTACTGCAACGATAGGCCTTACTGCACTTACGCCCAGTCGCTTAAGTCCGCTCTCGTCGGAGAGATCGTCCTTTAATTTATAATAGGTAAGCACCGCGAAGGCACGTGCGGTATATTCAAGTGCCACGTTCTCCTTCAGCATCGGGCGTTTCTTCGTAGGATGAGCTATACATCTACGCTTTTCGGCGGCAAAATCACCGTCGGGTATGTAAAGCATCCTGACAAGTGCGAGAAAAACGCTGTCGTATGAGAGAGTAACGCTTGACAGACCGCCGGTATGCTTCTTCATAGCACGGCAGATGCCGCAGTAGGTCGCCTTATAGAATTCGTGCTCGCGTACGAGCATCTCACCAAGAAGCGGCTTTACGTAACCGAACATAGCTTTCTCCGTTAATGGCGTCGTGTCCGACGCATATTGATTCATATTATTATACCACATAAATCAGAATTTGTGTTAAGTTTTATAAAACTTTTTAATAATTTTTTTATAAAAAATAAAAATCGGGCAAAAAAGCCCGAAAAAACTTAACTCTTTTTAAAAAAGCACTTGACAAAAGAAACAAAAGTTGCTATAATGTTATGGCAAGTTAATAACGGCTTCACACGGAGATGTACTCAAGTGGTGAAGAGGCGCCCCTGCTAAGGGTGTAGGTCG
>JAZQDF010000159.1:0-2118 GCA_045546635.1 Eubacteriales bacterium | reverse complement strand
GTCGTTCGCTCCCGCTCGCAGTAGTATTCTACAGCTTCGGGTTGCAAGCGGCCTTTTTATCTCAATTTTTCCTATCCCAAAAGCGAGCCCTTAAAATGTGAAAAATAGCTAAAATAGTCGTTCGCTCCCGCTCGCAGTAGTATTCTACAGCTTCGGGTCGTGAGCGGCGATTTTTCTTCAATTTTCCCTATCCCAAAAGCGAGTTTTGGAATGTCATATTATGCAGCAAAAACACTTGACACCAGAAAAATAATGCTTTATAATAAAAAATAGAAGCAATAATTAAAATTGAGGGAGAGAAAACAATGAAAAAGGTAATATGCCTACTACTTATATCCGTAATTTGCTTTTCTCTTTTCGGCTGCAGTGCAGGGCCGATGCCCGAGACACTGTCGAATTATGCAGAATATGACGGTATGGGCTTTGATCCTTACCAACATATCGAGTCGGTTAAGAGTAATGGTGGTCGGGTAGCAGAGCTCCCGACTCCTATGTATTCCTTCGATAACGGTAAGGAACAGGGGAATTACTTGGTAAGATACAAAGATGACGCTCTTTTATCTATAGTTGTTCTTCAGGATGTTGATGCTGCGAAGGCGTGGCATAAGGAGTATAAAGAGAGCTTTGCCTATGAAAAGATAGATAATCCTTATGCCTTCTGCATCCGTATTGATAATACGGTATTTTGGGGTACGAGCGAAGGTCATAACAAAGGTATTATCAGGCTATTAAAGGAGCTCGGCATCCCCGACGAGCAGATCAGGCTGCAGAAAAACAACAGCCATTGGCGTATTGCCCGCAGAGATACGGATAAATCTATATTTGGAATAATGCAGGCCTTTAGCGATAAGGGATATATGATCATAGCGGAAAATCACGTTACTCGTCCTGTTGGGGGCGAGGACCATTCGGCGGTTATGTTCTATTACGCGTCCGAGGATTACAGCTCGGTATACGAGGTATATATTTTTAGCGGAAAATATGCAAACCGCATTTGCTTATCTACCTTAAGTGCGGTGTTTGAACGGGATTGGATAAAAAACAATGCCGGCCACGCCTACTATTCCTTTGGCGACGGCTACGCTATGTATATTCTGGGTGTTTCAGAGAATACCAAAAAGCTTTGGGATGAAATAAGATAAAAAAAGACCGAGCGTGCTTCTCGGTCTTTTTTTATTCGTCTATATATAGCTGTTCCATCGGAACACAAAGCAGCTTTGAAATAAAATATATCTCCTTATCGGTTGCACTTCGCACCTGTCCTTCAAGCTTGGAGTAGCTTGTAGGATTAATATCGCATCCAAGCGTTTGCAGCCTGGCGATAAAGTCCTTTTGCTTGATATTCTTGATTTTACGAAGACGTTCTATGTTTTTTCCTACCATATTCGCATCGCCGTAGGATTTGGTGCGGATTTTCATACATTTTGCCACCTTTACGTATTTTATTAAATTATATATCGAAAAAGGGTTGACAAAATTCCAAAATGGAATTATAATATAAATAATTCCAAAACGGAATAATAAAAATAACAGGAGACTTTATTATGTTTTGCTTAAAGTGTGGACAGCAGATCGAAGATACTGCTATGACCTGTCCTTATTGCGGATGTCCTACCGAAAATTCCTCGGATAAGATCGATACGGGTGTGATCGATCCCTCCGTTAAATCGGCAGAGGGACTTGGCCTTGCAGCTATTGTTATCGGTGCTATCGGTATCCTTATGGCTTGGCTCATCGCCCTTCTTGGCTACATTTTCGGTGGCACGGGCCTTGCTCTTGCATTGGTTGCAAGGAATAAGAATTCTAACTGCGGTAAGGCAAAGACCGGTATGATCCTTTCTATCATTACCCTTGCCTGTGCGGTTATCAATTCTATTCTTGGCGTTCTTATTATGCTTTAATCGGGGAGTAAAAAATGTTTTGCTCGGGATGTGGAAAGCAGCTGCCTACCGGCAGTACGTTTTGCTCCGGCTGCGGCAAGAAGCTCGGTGTAGCGACCAATACCTCCGAGACTCCCAATATGGGAGTTAACAAGGGGCTTCAGAATGCAACCAACGGTGCTGTTTACAGCATAGAGGGTGTACGAGGCAAGCATATTGATATATTTGAAAACAAGTG
>JAZQDF010000158.1:0-3102 GCA_045546635.1 Eubacteriales bacterium | reverse complement strand
AAGATGGGTCCCCGTCGTGGCGACGGTGCTGAGACCGCTATCGTAAGACTTACCGTTGTTGAGGCTAAGTCCGAGAACTAATCTCTAACCCACAAAGACGCTATCCGTAAGGGTAGCGTCTTTTTTTATAAAATAATATAGCTACTACCTCTAAGGATAGCACCGCCATCGGTACAATTAAGTAAATAAAAATTGAATAAATATTTCCTTATATTTACAATAGCTTAATAAAATGGTAATGTTTTATAAATACGCGAATGGTACAATCTGTTGTAATGAAAAAACGGGGAAGTATAATGAGGAAAAAAACGTCTTTTGTATCTAAGCTTGTGTTTCGTTTCTTTAGATTTTTCGGCAAAATTGCATACAGAAAAACAAAAATATACGGACTTGATAGCATACCGGAATCGGATACCATAATAGTCGCAAATCACGCCCAGCTAAGCGGCCCCGTAATAGCCGAGCTTCATATGCCCGAGAATTGTTATATATGGGCGAACGGCCAGATGTTTAACTTTCGGGAGGTACCGGACTATGCTATGGAGGATTTCTTCCCCTACAAGAGGGGTATGGTTCGCCCGGCATACAGAATTGCATCCTATATTCTGGCACCGCTGATGCCCTGTATAATGAAGAACGCAAGGACGGTACCGGTTTATCACGACGCCAGAATCGCCTCAACCATTCGTACAACACTAAAGCTGCTTGTCGAGGGGAACATCATACTCGTCTTTCCCGAGTGCCACGAGCCGCAAAATAACATTATTAATAAATTCAGAGAATATTTTGTAGACATAGCAAGATTGTATGAAAAACGCAGGGGCGTTCGCTTGAAATTTATACCAATGTATATTTCTCCCGAGCTGAAATCCTGCCATTTCGGGCAGGAGATCATCTATGATCCAAATAACAAGCCCTCGGACGAGAGGCGTAGAATTACAGATCATCTCGCCACCGAGATCACTCGTATCGGAAGGTCACTTCCACCTCATACAGTGGTTCCGTTTGATAACATTTCAAGGAGAGATTATATATCTAATAAGGATTTTGATTCAATTCCTCGTAGTACAGAGCAGGCTTAAAGGTCTGCTCTGTTTACATCAAAATTCTTGAAAGTATGTAAAAAACAAACAATAATTGACTGAAATGCGGTGAAATCTGGTAATATCTGATCGCACTTCCAATGATTTTGCATTGAATAGCCTCCCCTTTTTATGGTATAATCTATTCGTAATCCAAAGGAAAGGAAGGTGAAAAATGCAGAAAATCAAGCTAAAGGTCATAGCAGCGGTGCTGCTTTGCTTTTCGGTGATCAGCAGCTTTACCGTCGGGGCGTCAGCAACCGCGGTTGCACACAACTCGCTCTCCGAGATGGCGACAAGCCTTGATACCGACGGCAGAGTGTATAAGCATCTTCAGGGTATCCCTGGTAAGAATGTGTGGAGCTACACCAGGCCTACCGTCACCGTTTCGGGTACGAATCTGTCTGTCCGCGGCGTTGTAATAAACGGTACCTACTATATCCCGTTCCGTGCCGCATCGTCGGCAATAGCGGGCAGCACTTACAGCTATGACGCGAAAACAAGGACGGCTACTATGAGGGCAGCAGGGCTTGAGATCGTTGCAGGTGATGGCTGCTACGTTACATACGCAAACGGACGAGCGTTATTTAACACGACTCCTAACGTAATAATGAGCGACGGCAGAATGTATATTCCTGCATCTGTCTTTGCAAAGGCGGTTGGTATGAGGATTGATGCTACAGACAGCAGGATCAATCTTATGGGCGTATACTCTCCGCTGATGAGTGGGGACAGATTTTACCGTTCCGACGAGGTGCTCTGGCTTGCCAGGATAATCCACGCCGAGAGCCGCGGCGAGCCGCTTATTGGGCAGATTGCGGTTGGTAACGTAGTGCTTAACAGAGTAAGATCGGCGTATTATCCTAACACTATCTACGGTGTTATTTTCGATCGCAAGTGGGGCGTGCAGTTCAGCCCTATTCTCGACGGCACGATCTACAACACTCCGAGCTATAACGCCACCCTGGCGGCAAAGATCGCCCTGGAGGGCTATGACGTATCCGACGGTGCGTTCTTCTTCCTGAACGTATCCCTCGCCACGTCCTCCTGGATACCTCGCACCCGCGAGTATGCCTTCACCGTCGCAAACCACGACTTTTATAGGTAATGGCTTTTCTGCCACCCCTTGGGGTGGCAGATTTTTCTATCTTATTTTTGAAAAGTACTTGAAAAAAACAGGGAAAGGTAGTATAATGTTTATGTTGTTGATTTTCGTTGAAATCAACCGTGTTGCCTGGCGGCACTACCATAAAAAAGCAAAGACTTTCGTACAATAATTAAAATAAACCTCGTTCGTGCTTGCTGGCAAGCCGACAGACACGAACTTAGTATATTATAATAAAATGTAGAAACCTAAGGAGATTCCATTATGTTTTACAGAATGAAGGTTGCAGGTCTTGAGAGAGATCTTCCGCTTTGTCCCATCAGCGACGAGCTTTATATCGGTGCGTTTATCCTTTTCGGTGACGTAGAGCTTACCGAGAGATGTGCAGAGGAGCTGGCGAAGCTGGCACCCGAGCACGACGTGCTTCTTACCGCCGAATCGAAGGGCATTCCCCTTGTGCACGCTATGGCACGCTGCCTTGGCGAGAATCGCTACGTTCTCGCGAGAAAGTCGGTGAAGCTGTATATGAAGGACGTGCTTAAGTGCGAGACCAAGTCTATTACCACAGGCTCGCTTCAGACTCTTTACATAGACGGCGGCGACGCCGAGTATCTCAAGGGCAAGAGGGTGCTTATCGTTGACGACGTTATCAGCACGGGCGGCTCGCTTCTCTCGCTTGAGAATCTTGTAAATCAGGCGGGCGGAGAGATCGTCGGTAAGATGACCATTCTCGCTGAGGGTGACGCTATCGGCCGCGAGGATATTACCTATCTTGCACCCCTTCCTCTCTTCGATAAGAACGGAAATCCCCTTGCGTAAGCTATAAATACATAAAAGGAGCAGAATTTTTCTGCTCCTTTCTTATTAAACAAATAATTACATTATTCGTAATTTTTCCTTGTGGATTGGTAATAC
>JAZQDF010000157.1:0-2221 GCA_045546635.1 Eubacteriales bacterium | reverse complement strand
AATGGAGGTAACGTGAGTGGTAACGCCCTCGTACCAGTAGAGGAAGCCCGTAACGTTAATAACGTCGCCTGCCTCAAGCTCGCTTACAGCCTTATAAACCTCGGTATCGGTGCCGGTAAGGTAAACCTCTACACAGAAGCTGAATTCCTCACCACCCTTAGAAACCTTAAGATAGATATCGTCGCCGCCGTCATTCTTGAAGGTCACGTTGGTAACGGTAAGTCCCTGGAAGAATGCAAGCTGGTTCTGATAATCAATAAGCTCGTCGGTGCCAAGCAGATCGGTAAGATCAACGGGCTCTGCAATGTAGGAATCGCCGTCAACGAACTCGAAGGTAGCGTCCATAATCTCAATCTCGCCTGCCCATTCGCCCTTATAGCCCTTAACGGCTATTTTAGTGCCGGGAACAAGCTTTGCCGCATCCTCCTCGGTGCAGGCCATCTCATAAAGGTAGTACGCACCGTCCTCGTCGGAGGCGTATACGGTGATCTTGTTATCCCACCAGGACTGGTGAGCCTGAACGTAAGCCTCAATGTAAACGGGATCGTTGATAGCAGCCGCTACGTAATCCTCGTAGGACATAAGTGCAAGATCCTTAAAGGGATCCTCGTTGCCATTGTCGCCACCGTTGTCGCCATTGACATTTCCGTTATCGGGATTTTTGTCATCAATATTGTCATCGGGCTCACACGCAACGATCGCAAACACCATAATCAAGCAAAGTAAACAAGCCAATAATTTTTTCATTCTTTTTTCCTGCCTTTCAGCAATAAATATTTAATGCTATAATATATTATACACAAAAATCGCATCTTGTCAATACGGATATACGATTTCATCTCTTTTGCTGCTTCTTATTTTTAAAGTAAGAAGCACCCACGTAGGCTATTATTCCCAGCCAGACCACACCTATACCCGACAGAAGCAAAACAGACTCTATTGGCATTTCGCCGAGCCTCAGCTTGCCGTCAAAGGAGCCGATCTGATCCAATCTGTAAAGAGCCGTTACGTTGGAATAAAGTCGATCAATATATTTATCGTTAACCGTCTTCTTACGGTTTACCGCCTTTGCCACGTCCTCGATCATCTCGCCCGCCGCGTTTCTCAGCGATGCCGAGCCGTTGAATACCGGCGTGGTAAAGGTACAGTCGGTGTAATGCATAAGCATTTTGACCGTATCGATCTTAATGCTGTAATGAAGGTCGTTATCCTCGCCCGATCTGTTAAGATAATCCTGATACTCGACGGAGGTCTGTGCCTTCTCGGTTACGGGCAGATATCCCTCGGTAGTGGAATAGGCTATCTGGGTTTCATTAGACAGAAGATACTGCACGAACAGCCAGGATGCCATAACCTCGCCCGAGTCCTCCTTGTTGAAAATACAAAGCGAGGGCCCCTGAGAGATCATCTGAGGATTATTTACGTCGTACTGAGGAACGGGACGAACCGCAGTTTCAAAATCCACCACGCTGCCGTGATGAACGTCGCTTAAGGGAGCATCGCTGCCCATCCAGGTAGAGCCGGCGGTGGAGTCAATAGCGAAAATACACTGTCCCTTGTTAAGGTAGTTTGCAGGATAGCTTGCAATACCGAAGGTGGAGAAGGCACCGCTCTTGGTATTGGCGGCAATAACCTTAAGCACCTCTCTGGTGGTGTCATTGAAAACAAGCACGTCGCCGGTAGCGGTTGAGTAATCCGCCCCCCTCTGACGAAGCATCTGTATCATCATATTATCGGTAGACTTATAGATGAATGGGATAAGGACGGTCTGACCGTTTACCTTATAGCGTCCGCTGTCATCCTTCTCGAGAGCGGCGTTTGATACCTCCCAGATAAAGTCCCAGCTAAGCACGTCGGGAACCTGATAGCCAAGAGCCTCCACATAGGTCTTGTTGATGTAGCAGGCCTCGGTGGATCTCATAAAAGGCAGGGCGTACAGTCGGTCACCGATATAGCACTCGTCGAGAAACTCGTCTACCATATCGTCATAGGTAGGAGCATCAAAGAGAATCTCGCTACCGCCAAGACCGTATTGAGGATGCTCTACCAGCTCGTTTAGCGGAACAACTGTGTTCTCGCCCTCAATATAGGTTGCAATATGGTCGGGATATGTGATACATACGTTAGGCGTAGTACCGGTCTGTATATTGGTTATTACGTCATTGTAGATATCGTCGTAGCTCGTGTAGTGCTTGATGTTAACATCTATGTTAGGATAAAG
>JAZQDF010000156.1:0-5958 GCA_045546635.1 Eubacteriales bacterium | reverse complement strand
CACAGAACGACATGGCTACGATCCGACTTGGGATTCCAGGGGCCGCCGTCCATAAAGGTATACCAGGAGTTGTTACAGGTATGGAAGGCCTTCGGACCCTCCTCCCAGCAGGTGGCAACAGCACACTTCACGCTGGGATATTTCTCCTTGATATAATTTATAGTGTAGGCGTCGAGGAAATAGCTGCTGGTTGACTCGGGATAGAAGCCGAATTTCTCGTAGAACTTAGAGAATACGTCGTCGATTATCTCTCTTTTAGTCTCCTCGTCGAACATCCAGATGCAGAAATCCTCGGTCTTATACTTCGCCTTGAATTCGGGACAAGGCAAACCGAGAAGGGACAGTCCGATCTCGTCGCCGTATCTCTCGTGCTCCTCCTTCGCAAGAGCGATGATCACGTCGGAGAATAGCGATGCATAGGTGATCTGTATGGTGGTTTTCAAGCCGTATTTGTGTGCCGCGTCCTGCTGAAATCTGAAAATATCCAGCGACTCGTCACGGACGCCCTTGGCACCCCCGAGTGCCTTTTCGGCATACTCGGGAGACAGCTCGGGACGGTGAATGATATTAACTATAAATTTGTTTTCCATTCGTTTTTTACCCTAAAATGTCAAGTTTGATTTACAATTATTTAAGAATTACGCTGGTATATCCGTCAAGCGTAAGCATATTTCCTTCAAGAGTAGCACTACCAAGACCGACGAAATCGCAGACCTCTGCAAAGCTATAACCGTCAAGTCCGCTGCAAGCAGAGAGGTCGATTGTAATAGGCTCTAAGGAGTTATTGTGGAATATGCCGAGAACCTCATCCTTATAATCAACCCTGAATCCACCCATATTCTTGTTATCGGAAATTACCGCGGTATAGTCGCCGCGTGCGATTGCGGAATACTTATTGCGTATGCTGATCAGCTTTGAATAATGATTAAGCATACTTGTGCTATCCTCAAGCTGAAGGGCTACGTTGGTAAGAATCTGTCCGCGGCTGGGATAGGTGGTACCCTCGGGATTCTCTATGGTATCACCGTCGCCCCAAAGCATTGCCAGGCGGCGGTTTGCATCGGTATTCGCACTACCCCTCGAGCCCTTGATTCCAATCTCCTCACCATAGTAGATGAAGGGAGAGCCAGGAGAAAGGAGATAAAGGTTAGCAAGCATCTTCATCTGCTCGGGGTAAACGAACGCACCGGCGATTCTGTCCTGGTCGTGATTTGACAGGAACTGAATGGGCATACCGTCGGGATTAGCTGCCTGAACCTTGTCCTGATATTTTTCAATATACTTCAAAAAGGCGTTAAGATCCCTGCCCTTCGCAGCAGATGCTCCCGAGCTTTCGGGACCCGACATCGCAAAGTTGAAGCAGTTCAGAGCACCGTAATACTGCATAATCTCGCTCTCGGCAGACCAGCACTCACCTACGCAATAAATATCGGGAGAGTGGGAACGAAGCTCGTCCATATACCAATCCCAGAAGTCCGCAGACGCTTTGGTGTCACCGTAATAAATATACTTTATGGCATCAAAGCGGAAGCCGTCAATGCCGAGGTTCAGATAGTATTTTGCTACGTTCAGCATTTCCTCCTTAACCTCGGGATTATCGTAATTAAGCTCGGGCATTGCACCGACGAAATTACATTCAAAGTAGCAATTCACGCCGGAAATCTTCTGATAGGTTCTGCCGCCCACACGCTCGTCAGCAGTAGCACAGGAATAATAATCGTAATACTTGTTGGAGGTGTCCCCGTTTCTTCTTGATTTTATGAACTCTTTGAACCATAAATGCTGATCGGAGGTGTGGTTAAGAACGAGGTCGAGAATAACCTTAACGTTACGCTGATGACAAATTTCAACAAGCTCCTTAAGATCCTGCTCCGTACCGAACTTGGGATCGATCGTATAATAATCCGAGGTGTCGTACTTATGGTAGGTGGGGGATATGAATATGGGAGAAAGCCAAAGACCCTGTACTCCGAGATCGTTTCCCTTGCTGATATCACCATCGTTGAGATAATCCATTCTGTTGATAATGCCTCTGAGATCGCCGATACCATCGCCGTTGCTGTCCGAGAAGGAGCCTACGAAGATCTGATAAAAGGTCCTGTAATTATCGTCTATGGGGTCAACGACGGGATCATCGCCCTTATTCCAACAGGACGTCATTGAAAAAACCGACAAAATCATAACAAGGCAAAGCGTAAAGCCAACTAATCTGTTAAACTTTGTGTTCATTATATTTTTCCTTTAAAGCTTATTTTTCTATCGAGTTGAGCATAGCGTCGTCGATGCTGCCCCACGCACCTGCGGCAGCCTTTACGTAAATGCCGACGACGACGGTGTCGCCCTCGTTGCAGGTGATTTCGATAAAGTCGGTGGTATGCCATACGCTCCACTCGGTGAAGGTTGCGTCGGAGGTGCCTACTATCTCACCGTTGATCTTAACGTAGGCGTATGAGGTATATTCGCCCATATCGCCGCCCATAGTGGAGAGAGCAAACTTATACTTGCCTGCACCGAGATTCTTGATTTCCTGCTCGAGATTGAATTCAACAGCCTCGCTGCTCCAGAAATGGAAATGTCTGGTTCCCGTCTGGGAGTCATCAGGCTTATCCATAACCTTAAGCTCGTTTAACTTCTTGGGGAAGGAGGTAGTCCAGCCTGTAGCGTTAAGATCGTCCTCAAAGGACCAGTTCTGAACGTAGTTATATTCAACCATAGAAACGTTGCAGATAGCCTCCATACCGCCTGCGGTACCCTTAATCGTGTACTTTGCAGGACCGTTATTCTTCATTGTGTCGTAGTCAACGTTATGCCATTCAACGTCAATCTCTACCCTGGAGTTGTCATTCATAATAGCGTTGACCTTCTCGGGAAGCTTGATCTCGCCGTTAATATCAAGGATAAGCGTCGTGTCCTCGATGGCCTCAGCCTTGATCTCAATCTCGTTTCCCTCTCTCACAAGCAAGAACACCTTAAGAGATTCGCGTGCCTTACCGGTAGCATCGAAGAAGGCCTGATTGTCTACCGAGCAGCCGCCGTACCACTGACCTGCATCATCGGGATCATACTCGCCTGAATAGGAGCTTGCCCAACCCGAGCCGTACTGCTCCCAGATAGCAGAGTTGACCTCCCAGCTCTCACCGCCGACGGAGATCCAGGTTCCCTCCCAGTAGCAAATACCGATACAGCTCTTCATATCGTTTACCGCCGTATCAACAAGCTCTCTGATATGATTTGCCTGTCCCTGCTCGGTGAAGGGATAGTTCTTAACACCGTCTGTGCCGCCGTTACCGAAGAAGTCGGTATCCTCGGTGGTGTTGGCGTAGGCGGTCTCTATAATCATAGTCTTCTTGCCGTAATTATTGGCAACCTTATTAAGAACGGTTGCAAGATTCTCAAGCGTACCGTGCCACGAGGGATAATAAGAGGATGCAAATACATCGTAATCCACGCCGTAGTAATCCAGATTTGCACTGTAGCTCTCGTAGTTGGTTATCTTCTCAGGATTGGTGAAATGAATAGCGATAAGTGCATCGGGGCAAACCTCACGAACAGCCTCGGAGCCCGCCCTCATAAGCTTGGCAATATTCTTCCACTGAGTTTCGCCACACATCTTACCGTTAGTCTCGTTACCGACCTGAACCATTCCGATATCAATGCCGGCGTTAACAAGCTTCTGCAGGCATTCCTTGGTATAAGCATTCAGAGCGTTGGCCTTGGAATCAACGCCCATATACTTCCACGCCTTGGGAGCCATCTGCTTTGCTGGATCGGCCCAAAAGTCGGAGTAATGGAAGTTAACCAACAGCTTCATACCGTATTGGGTAGCTCTCTTACCAACGTTAATAGCATTTTCAATATCACAGTTGCCGCCGCCGTAGCCGTTGCCCTCGGCGTCAAAGGGATCGTTCCATATTCTGACACGTATGTAATTCACACCGTTTTCACTAAGAATCTGGTATACGTCCTTCTCGCTTCCGTCGTGGTCGTAGTATTTTACGCCGCTTGCCTCAAGAGAAGGAACGGCAGAGGCGTCCATACCCATAATAAAGTCCTCGGGCATATTTTCTACCTTGCTAACGTAGAGGCTGTCGGATTTAAGGACATTCTTGTCCTTATCCGGATCCTTACAGGAAACGACAGAGCTCAAAATCAAGGTAAGTGCCAGAATTAAAAGTAAAAATGTTGAGATTTTTTTCATAAAATACTCCGTTCCGTCGCATATGCGACAAATTTTATCGGGATTTGCTCATTAAAATTTTACCACTTTTACCATAAAATTTCAATAATACATAGTTAACAAAAATAATTTTGCTATTTTGTCAAGATTAGCCAAGAATAATAGAGCAGGAAGATTGATATTTGTAAAACAAATTCCACATTATTAGTCTATGGATTTTTCTATAAGCAAAGCATTTTTTATCACAAAACAAAGCTTTTTGACTACTATAATTTACATTTCTATTATTTTTGTTTTGTTTTTAACTTTAATTCGCAACAAGCGTGCGTTTGATTTGTGAAAGCAGTTTGGGATATGATTATCATTTCAGGCCTATGCTCCGGCCTCTTCAAGACCGCTTGCCCTCGCTTTTTAATACCGCATTCCGCTATATCCTGCCATTTTTATACATATTTTGTGCATATTACCTAAAAATCTTTATTAAATTTATATGTATTTTTTCATTTTACAGAGTTGATTTTATGTTTACAATATGCTACAATATTATTGCATAGATATTATTATGCGTACGCGTTGACTTAGGATAGACTAAACGAAACGACTGTAGGTCAGCGGAACTATTTCAGCCTATAGGCAAGAGGTAATTATAATGATCTACGATTTACAAAAGGCGGATATATGGAAGCGTGGCTCTGCAGCTCTGCTCGACTTCATACTTACGATGATTCTTGCTACCGGATTTATGTTCCTTCTCTCTCTTGTTGTGGGAACGAACACCTACACCGAGCAGTATCAGGCACGGCAGGAAATTTACGAGGAAAAATACGGCGTTTCCTTTGACGAGATAGACACCACCGAAAAGTACGAGGCCCTCAGCGAGGAGGAGCGAAAGGTGTTTGACACCGCTTTCAACGAATTTGCAAACGACGAAAAGGCCGTTTACCTTTACAATATGCTCTTCCACTCCACGATAATGACCATATCCATAGGTATTCTGCTTGCCTTCGCCGTTCTTGAATTCATCCTGCCCCTTGTTTTCAAGAATGGACAAACTATCGGCAAAAAGGTCTTTGGCATAGCGGTAATGCGACTTGACCACGTGAAGATAACAGCCCCCTTCCTCTTTGTAAGAAACATCCTCGGCAAGTACACCGTCGAGACAATGATCCCTATTATTCTCATTATCCTTATCGCATACAATATGGTCGGAGCAATGGGCCCCATCATTATCGCATTAGTTCTTCTCAGCAACATTATTATGATGATCGTTACCAAGACCAACTCGGGCATTCACGATATGCTTGCCAGCACGGTCGTAGTAGATCTTTCGAGCCAGATGATCTTCGACAGCCCCGAGGCTGTGCTTGAATACAAGCAGAAGGTTCACGCCGAGGCGGCAGAAAAATCGCCTTATTAATCCAAAACAGCACTTCCCTTTTAAAGCTTTATTTATTGCTTTGCGTTAATCCCCCCTGGGTTACGATATTTATTTTTTTCTTAAAGAAAGGAAGATATATGAAAGTCGAATTGCAAAATCTCACAAAAATCTTCCCCAGCAGGAACAAGAAGTCCGGCGAAGAGGTAATTGCGGTAAACAACTTTACCTTTACCATTCCCGACGGCCAGCTCGTCGGTCTTCTCGGTCCTTCAGGTTGCGGTAAGTCCACTACCCTCTATATGATCAGTGGTCTTCAGCAGCCCTCTGGCGGAAAAATCCTCTTTGGAGAGGACGACGTTACTGACTTGCCCGCAGAGAGCAGAGGCGTTGGTCTGGTATTCCA
>JAZQDF010000155.1:0-4010 GCA_045546635.1 Eubacteriales bacterium | reverse complement strand
CGACTTCTGGTTAAGATAGGTGATACAGACACCTGTGCCTGCTGTGCACCTCACGTTGCACGTACGGGCGAGATAGGAATTATTAAGATACTCGATTTTATGAAGCACCGCGGCGGCACCCGTATATGGATGGTCGCAGGCAGGCGGGCACTTTTGGATTACAGATCGAGGTACAACAGCGTGAAGAGAATATCGGGTATGCTCTCCACCCCTCAGTCGCAGGTGGCAGATACACTTGATAGCTATATTGCAGATTGCGAGGGTGAGCGTGCGGCACTAAAGGCAGCAAGGCTGAGAATAGCCGAGCTTTGTGCAGAGAGAGTAGAGTCCACCGAGCACTCGCGTGTGTTTTATTTTCCCGATTTCACAATTCCCGAGCTTATCGCCTTCTCAAATATTGCTAACGGCAGGATAGGGGGCATAACCGTTGCTCTGTCGGGCTCCGAGGGGGATTATAAATACGTTATTTCATCAGGCAGGACCGATCTTCGCTCTATGGCGAGGGAGATAAATGCCGCTCTTTCGGGTAGAGGTGGCGGCAGGCCTGAGATGATACAGGGCTCCTTTGCCGCATCGCTTGATGAAATAAAGGAATACTTCGAAAAATAAAGAAGGTGTCGCAACGCGACACCTTATCTCTGAAATTATTTAAAATTAAGAACTATGCTTGCCTTGGTGGGCTTGATCTGTCTGTACTTGACTCCCGCAGCCTCAAGCATTCTTCTCGATGCGGTCATAGCCGAGGTTTCGTGATACTTATCGGACAGATATACCACCTCAACGATGCCCGACTGTATAATAGCCTTCGCACACTCGTTGCAGGGGAAAAGACCGACGTACAGCGTCGAGCCTGCCAGTGATTTGCCGCTGGCGTTAAGGATGGCGTTAAGCTCGGCGTGTACTACGTACTGATATTTCGTCTCGCCGAGGCTCTCGTCCCTGTTCCAGGGAAACTCGTCGTCCGAGCAGCCCTTGGGAAATCCGTTGTAGCCGGTGGAGAGAATACGCTTGTCAACGTCGATGATGCAGGCACCCACCTGCGTGCTGGGATCCTTTGATCTCTGTGATGCCAGAATGGCAACTCCCATAAAGTATTCGTCCCAGGATATGTAATCTTGTTTTTTCATAATTTACTTACCTCAAAAAAAGATATATCTATTCTAACACAAAATGTATCTTCTGTCAATAAGCATTTTATAAGGAGGGAATAATGGCAGATATCAGCTATAAGGAATGTCGCCTTTGTGCGAGAGCCTGCGGTGTTGACCGTACCCGTACCGTCGGCTATTGCAGAGTCGGTGCGGATATGAGCGTCGCACGTGCCGCCCTCCATTTCTGGGAGGAGCCGCCTATTTCGGGCAGCAGGGGCTCGGGTACGATATTCTTCTCAGGCTGCTCGCTGTCCTGCGTTTTTTGTCAGAATAGGGAGATATCCCGCGGCAGAGCAGGTAAAATGGTAACTTCCGAGCAGCTTGCAAACATTATGCTTGACATACAAAGCAAAGACGCACACAACATTAACCTTGTCACTCCAACTCACTTTATTCCTTCGATAAAGGAGGCATTGATCCTTGCAAAAGCAAGGGGGCTTACCGTGCCGATAGTCTATAACACCGGTAGCTATGATAATCCCGAGGCACTCAGAATGCTTGACGGACTTATCGATATTTATCTCCCCGATCTGAAATATTATACGCCCAGGACTGCTTACGCACTTTCAAACGCCGAAGATTATCCCGATGTGGCAAGGGAGGCAATAGCAGAGATGTACAGGCAGACGGGCGAAGCGGTGCTTGACGCTGACGGAATAATGAAGCGTGGTGTCATCGTTCGCATACTTCTCCTTCCCGGCAGGGTTGCAGAGGCAAAGCTTAGTCTTAAATATCTTCTGGATACCTACGGCGACGGTATTTATATAAGCCTTATGAATCAGTACACTCCGATGGAGGGAATGACGCCGCCTCTTGACCGTCCCGTCACCCACGAGGAGTATGCCCAGCTTACCGATTATGCCGAGAGGCTTGGGCTCAAAAACGGATTTACACAGGAATTCGGTACAGCAAGCGAGAGCTTCATACCGCCCTTCGACAGTAATTCAATATAGCAAAAGACCGACGGAGAATTTTCCGTCGGTCTAAATTATTATTATGAGTTCTTTTTCTTTGCCTTGTCTCTCATTCGGTAATCCCGAGATCTCTTCTTCTTGGTATAAAGATCGTAGGATGCAAAGGAGATGACTCCGACAACGATAATAATGCTTGTTACGTGGATCCAGGGCTCGGTGGAGTTCTCGGTCTTAAGCGATTCCCACAGCGAGTTTACGTGCAGCTGAATATCCACGCTGTCGCTGCTGTAATAATCCTCGTAGGCAGGGTTGTAGGAGTAATTGGCGTTCGCCTCATCCTTGGTCTTGCCGTAAAGGACGTCCCAGGCACTGATAAGATCGGTGTCATAATTTGCCGCCAGCATCTCGAGGTAATAATCGCTCTCGGTAACCGCACGGTTGGGGGATGCGTATCCGATGTAAAGAGCGTTTGCCGTCGCCGCCTCAAGAGAAATCATATAGTTGATATACTCGTGTGCCAGGTCGGGATTCTTTGAGGTGGTGGGGATGCACATTGCGTCAACGAAGTAGTTCGTGCCTTCTCTGGGGTAGTAGAAGTTAAGATCCTCGTTCTCTGCCGCCATAGTAAGAAAGTCGCCTGCAAAGTAGGGGGCGATGTATGCCGATGCACCCTTCATTTTATTGAAGATCTCGTCGTTTACGTAGCCCTGCAGCAGGGGCTTTTGCTGCTTCAGAAGATCGAGTGCCTTATTCCATACGGTAGGATCGGGGGAGTTTATGTCAAGGTCGGTCCAGTACATCGCAGTACCAAAGGCGTCGCGGGGGTTGTTGAACTGCAGGATCTTGCCCTTGTATTTTTCATTCCAGAGCAGGCCCCAGCTCTCCTCGCGGACGTCCTCCTCGTCGATAAACTCGGAGTTGTAGATAATGCCAAGCATACCGTAGGTGTAGGGAACCGAGTATTTGTCCTCGGGATCGTAGTAGAGTCCCCTGAAGTCGTCGCTGATGTTCTCATAATTCGACAGCTTGGATCTGTCAATTTCAAGAAGCAGATCACCTGCAATCATTTTCTCTATCATATAGTCCGAGGGGACTCCGATAACGTATGCCACGGCAGAGTTGGTGATCTTGGCGAACATATCCTCGTTAGTAGCGTAGGTGGAGTAGTTTACCTTGACGTAATAGCCGTACTTGTCTGCGAGCTGCTCGTTAAAGTACTCCTCGAAGGCGGCGTTTACGTCGATAAGTCCCCATTCCTCATCATCCTCGTCGGAGATATATTCGCCCCAGTTGTAGACGTTAAGCGTCTTGGTTGGATAATTCTTCCTTACCGCCTCGCCTGATCCGTCACCGTCACCGCAGGAGCAGAGAAGTGCCGCCAGCATAAGCATAAGGACAAGAATAAGTCCGATTTTGAATTTCTTCATTATGCACGACCTCCCTTCCTACGCTTTACACCTTCGGTTTTCTTGAAGCTCTTGATATTAGATATGATAAGCAGAGTGAATACCGTGATGATGATTATGGTGGAGAGTGCGTACATATCAGGCTTTACCGTCTTCTTGGTCATAGAATATATGAGCAGGGGAAGAGTCTGGAAGTTAGAGGGGCTGACGAAATAGGATATTACGAAGTCGTCAAGTGAAAGGGTAAAGGCCATTACCATACCCGAGAGAACGCCGGGCATAATATTGGGCAGCTTAACCGTGAAGAAGGCTCTGAAGGGAGTACATCCAAGATCGAGAGCCGCCTCTGTCAGCGAGTCGCCGAGCTCGTTGATTCTGGGCAGAACCGACAGAATAACGTAGGGCAGACAGAAGGTGGTATGTGCGATAAGCATCGCCGCAAAGCCGATAGAGTCGTAGTCCTCGATGTTAAGCAGACCTACGAGTGCCGCGAAGAAGAGCATAAAGGATACGCCCGTAACGATATCGGGGTTCATCAT
>JAZQDF010000154.1:0-2012 GCA_045546635.1 Eubacteriales bacterium | reverse complement strand
AAGACTTGCCAGCTTGGCAAGGGATTCCTCCGTGATCTCGCTCTCGGTACGGATATGCTTGCTCTTGACGGTGCCGGAGGAGGTAACCGCCACTAAAATGTAGTGGGTGGGCTCCAGATAGATTGCCTCGTACTTTGCAATGCTGACCGAGGAAACCTTCGGCTTGATCGCAATGCCCGTATAGTTGGTCAGATTGGATGCCAGATTCGACGCAGCCTTAAGGATCTGGTCAAGCTCCCCCATCTTGGCGCGCAGAAGATTGTTGATCTGCGCGATCTCGTGGGTGGTCATGGCGTAATGCTCAAGCAGAGTGTCCACGTAGAAGCGCAGGCCAAGCTCACTCGGAACGCGCCCCGCCGAAGCGTGCGGCTGCTCGAGATAGCCCATCTCCTCCAGCTCTGCCATCTCGTTTCGGATGGTGGCGGGGGAGCAGCTTATGTTATCATCCTGCGAAAGGTATTTTGAGCCGACGGGCTCGCCGCCCTCAATGTGAGCATCGACTATCGCTTTAAGTATACGCATTTTTCGCGGCGTAAGTCGTGAATCTTCCATTTTAATACCTCTTTCCCAAGAATTTTAGCACTTGAAGCACGCGAGTGCTAACAAGAGCATATATAATATACCCGATTTATCGAGGAAAGTCAAGAACTTTTATGAATTATTTTATGAATTTTTTGTTAACATTCGGCAATGAAGCTCGTCAAGTGCTAAAAAACTAGGAAAATCTCCATATAATATCATCCCCACCGCCGTCTTTTACAGTCGGGTGATAAGGTATGCTGCCGCGGCTGCTCTCGGATCCTGCCGATTTAATCCTTACGGTCGGCGGCCATCAGCCACCGCATTTTTCATTATCTTCCGCAAATCTTCGCGAAAAATAACAAATTCGGGTGAAAAGCTTATTAAAAACAGGATAAATTTATATAAATATTAATTCTTTTGAAAAAAATATACTTGACTTTGCTTTAAATATAATATATAATTATATTTGTATGAGTGTGCGATATTGACCGCACGCCATATTAAAAAAATTTAATTCAATGTATATAGATTACTAAAACGTAATCAGAAGGAGGTGCAAATTGACAATAAATCTCATACTTGCTATAGTTTTGATCGTCGTCGCCCTGGTCGTTGGCCTGGCGATTGGATTTATACTTCGTAAGGTTGCCGCTGAGAAGAAGATCGGCTCTGCTGAAGAGCAGGCAAAGAGAATTCTTGAGGATGCAATCAAGAATGCAGAGAATGTGAAGAAGGAATCTATCATTTCTGCAAAGGAAGAAATTTTCCAGCTTAAGAAAGAAGCCGACAGAGATATTAACGAGCGTCGTAAGGAGGTCTCCAGACAGGAGCGTAGAAATACCCAGAAGGAAGAAACCCTTGACGCGAAGCTTGAGAAGATTGAGAAGAAGGAGGCACTGCTCGCCGAGAAGCTTGCTGATGCCGACAAGACGCGTGAGGAGGTTAACAAGACTCTTCAGGGACAGCTTGCGATGCTTGAGAAGATCGCAGGTCTTACCAGTGAGGAGGCAAAGGCCGAGCTTGTCAGCCGCCTTGACTCCGAGATGCAGCACGAAACCGCTCTTAAGATCGCAGAATACGAGGAGAGATTCAGGGACGAGGCTGATACCAAGGCCCGCGATATCCTTTCCCTCGCAATTCAGCGTTTCGCCGCAGATCACGTAAGCGAGATCGCTATCTCGGTCGTTGAGATCCCCGGTGACGAGATGAAGGGCAGAATCATCGGTAGAGAGGGTAGAAATATCCGTACTATCGAGAATCTTACCGGCGTTGAGCTTATTATTGACGATACTCCCGACGTTATCACTATTTCGGGCTTCGATCCCGTAAGGCGTGAGGTTGCCAGGATCGCCCTTGAGAAGCTTATCAGCGACGGTCGTATCCATCCCGCAAGAATTGAGGAGATGGTTGAGAAGGCACGCCGCGACGTCGACGTCGAGATCAAGAAGGCGGGCGAGAAGGCTATCTTCGAGACAGGCGTACACGGTCTG
>JAZQDF010000153.1:0-1966 GCA_045546635.1 Eubacteriales bacterium | reverse complement strand
TGCTGTTGTTCTTGAAGTTAGTGGCAAGTCCCTCGTAGGCGTCTACCGAGAAGAGCTTTCCCGCCTCCTCAAGCGAGCGTATATCCTCAATGCACTCGAGTATCTCACCCTCGTTTACGTCGTCAAGATGGCCGTATCTTGACATAATCTCGCTGACGATCTGCTCGGGCGTGTGCGTCTTATACATTTCAATAATATCGTAAGCAACCTCGTCGACGGTATGTACCGAGCCCGACGCGGTGTCAAGAACTATATTGTATCCGTTTAATTTATACTGATGTACCATTTTTTCTCCTTTTACAGCTTCCCTTGAGGGGAGCCAAAAATAAGGGCGTCGCTGAACATACGACGCCCTTGTCTTCGGTGCGGACGAACCGCGATGAATAAATTACTTCTGGTTCTTATTCTCGCACTGCTGGTTTGCAACGCCGCAAGAGGTCTTACAAGCAGACTGGCAGGAGGTCTGGCACTCGCCGCAGCCACCGTTCTCTACGGTCTTTGCAATATCCTTAGTTTCGATAGTGTTAATTCTCTTCATTTTGTAAATCCTCCGATTCGAGTTTATAGATTAACATTGTTATTATAGCATAAGATAAAAATAATGTCAATACTATAATTAATTTTATTTTACCTCAAGATAAATATAGCTCTGTGCCAGACCGTCGGAGGTGTTGAGATAGCACATCAGCCTGTACTCGCCGCGACCGAGCCCTGCCCCATCGGGAATCTTCTCGCCGCTTCTGTATTCGAGGGACGCGTCCGGGAAGGGGGCCCCGTGCTTCAGTATCTCTCGCATAACTATTCTCTCAAGCTCTGCCACCGTATAGCTATCCTTGGTGGCGGTTAAGGAGAGACTGTAGAAATTCTTGATAGTATATCTTACGTGCAGGGTGTCGCCAACGCTCTTGACGACGATATCCATAGCCTCAGACTCAAGGTCTTCGTCATAGGTGGAGAAGGATCCCACCTTTACCATCTCGGTAACGCGGATGCCGTCTGATGCACTTGCACCGTAGACCACAAGGGCGTAATCGCCCTCAATAAGATTCTTCGGTACGGTAAAGTCGCCGCGGGCGGTAAGAGTAACGCCTCCGCCGTTAAATGCAACCCTGATATCCTCGCCGCCCGAGAGAGGAAGGGTATTTACGCTTACGGGATTGCCGTTTTCGTCGCAGAGCGAGAGAGCGACCTTCAGCGTGTATTCCTCGCCGCCCTCAAAGAGCGTGGTATCGTTAACCTGAGTGGTAATGCCAGACAGACTGACCGTTCCGTTGGAGTAGCTGTTCTCACCCATATTCACAATTCCCAGATCAGCGAAATCAAGATCCGAATCAAGACGCTGTCTTATATGTACGGTCTCAAAATCCTTCACCGCCACGTACTCTGCCCACGCGGCGTCTATATCCGCCTGCAGATCTGCCTCTGCCGCCGCCATATTCTCACGGGTAGAGACGTCATATCCGTTCCAGATGAAGCTGCTGCCGAAGTCCCCGGCAAAGAGACGTGCGTGCTCAAGTGCGGTCGCCATATCAGAGGGCGAGCGACGAAGCTTAAGTCCAATGGAGTCAAGATATTCCACTACCTCCTCAATAGCCGTATGGAGCGATACCTCGTCCTTATCAAAGTCGGTGCCAATGGTCATCGAGCCGCTGTACTCCTCGTCGCCGTAATCGTATCTTACGTTACCGTCCTCAATTCTGATCCCTTCGGTGCCGTGACGGCCGACGGTATAGCTTCCCTTTACGGTAGTGAAGCTATTGATCATATTGGATTCCCTTACCTCGCCGTCAACGTGGCTCAGCTCGTCTGCTCCGACAGAGACAAGTCCGCTCTCAATCGCCGAGAAGGGAAGCTCGAAGAGATATCTTCCCGAGCTCTCGTGAAGAGCGAGCAGCTCACATCCGCTGGCAATATCACCGATGGAATATCCTCCGATGTTAAGCTCGTCCGTATCCTCGCCGTAGGG
>JAZQDF010000152.1:0-3316 GCA_045546635.1 Eubacteriales bacterium | reverse complement strand
CTCCGACTTCCCGATTGCGAGAACACAGGTCTTACCGAGGGTAAGCATTGTAGCGTTTGTAACGAGGTACTCGTTGAGCAGACCGTAGTTGACGCACTCGGCCACACCGAGGTTGTTGACAAGATGGTAGATCCTACCTGTACCGAAACCGGTCTTACCGAGGGTAAGCATTGCTCCGTATGTGACAAGGTTCTCGTAGCACAGGAGACCATCGCGGCTCTCGGACACACCGAGGTTGTTGACAAGATGGTAGATCCTACCTGTACCGAAACCGGTCTTACCGAGGGTAAGCATTGCAGCGTTTGTGACAAGGTTCTCGTTGCACAGGAGACCATCGCGGCTCTCGGCCACGATTTCGCAAACGGCTTCTGTAAGGTTTGCGGTATTAAGGATCCCGACTTCGAGCCCACCTTACATATTAACGGTGTTCTTTATTCCTCCATCCAGAGTGCGATCGATGCTGCAGATGATGACAGCGTGCTCGTTCTCATTAAGGATTACGCAACCTTCAATAATATTACTCTCAGCGGCAAGACTCTTACCATTGATCTTGCAGGCTTTGAGATAGATGCAAATATCGTTGTTTCTGCGGGCTCCTCTCTTATCATCACCGATTCCGTCGGTGGCGGCTCTGTAGTTAACAGCATTGAGATCGGCGGCAGCCTTAGTGTAAAGGGCGGTATGTTCTATCAGGATATTACCGATCACCTGGCTGACGGTGCAGAGTGTGTTGCAGTCGTTACTGCAATGTCTACCTTCTCTCGCAGCGGCTCGACTCAGACCGTATACTACGTAGGCGAGGATTCCTTCGCTGATGCAGTTGCAAATGCAACCGCAGGCGACAAGATCGTTCTTGAGAGCGATATCACACTTGATGCGGGCGTTACCGTAAATACCGAGCTTACCATTGACCTTAACGGTCACCTGCTCAGCAGAACGGTCACCTCCGAGATAAGTGCAAGCGATGCTCTCATCGTTAACCGCGGCAACCTTACTATCCTTGATAGCGTAGGCGGCGGTAAGATCTCTTACTACTTCAACGGTACCGCTAACAGAGCCTGGGCTTACGCGGTAACCGCTATCAGCAACCAGCAGGGAACTCTCACCGTGAAGAGCGGTACTATCGAGAGCCTCTCCACTGTTACCAACGTTTACAAGTTCACAATTGACAACCTTACCAACGGTAACGGCGGCGACGCGGTTCTTAACGTTGAGGGCGGTGTTATCACCGCGGCAAAGGGCGGCTCTATCCGTGGATTTGCAAACAGCACTACCTGTAACAATATTATTAACATCAGCGGTGGCGAGATTCTCGGCCAGGTTTGGATGCAGGATCCCAACACCTCGAAGAACCTTGGTCAGATGACCATCACGGGCGGTGAGATTACCGCTAATGCAACCGACGTAGACGCTATTTACCTCCTTGGTAACGGCGATGCCAGCGGTATGCAGGTATCTATCGGCGGCGACGTTGTTGTAAACGGCACAACCTACCTCACCTCCAATCCCACCACTGCCGACTTTACTGCGGCGATCACCGGCGGTACCTTCAACGATGCCGTTTGGGTTTGCACCTGGAACGACTCTGTTATGGAGTATATTCCTGCTGTATCCGGCGGTAAGTTCGCATACAAGCTTGATCCCGAGGTTTGCGTGAGCGGATTTGCTTGCTCTGAGAATGCAGACGGCAGCTTCGGTATCGTATCTGCAGTTGCAGAGATCGACGGCGTTGGCTACGCTTCTCTTGAGGAGGCTATTGCGGCGGCAAATACAGGTGATACAGTCACCCTTCGCACCGACCTGACTCTCAGCTCGGCACTCCTTCTTGATAAGGCGATCACTCTCGACGGTGCAGGTCACACCCTTACCTCTACCGCAGACCGTGCAATCAACGTAAATTGCAACGGTGCGGTTGGTATCAAGAGCCTCACCATCGTAAACGGTGCAAGCGTTGAGCGTGCGATCAACGTAATTCAGAAGGCGGCAACCCTTACTATTGACGGCGTTGTTGCCGAGGGCTTCAAGTATACTCTTAACGTTGCGGCCTCCTCCGTAGGCAGCAGCATCACGGTAAGCAACAGTACCCTCAGTGGTTATGCAGCAGTTAATATCACCGGTGCTGACACCGAGATGACCATCAACAGCTCTGACCTCGTTGGTATTAACGATGCTCCCGCTCACGAGTCCAACAGATTCGGCGTAATCGCTATTGGCTCCGGCGTAAGTGCAAATGGCGTAAGCCTTACCGTAAACGGCGGTACTATCACCGCAACCACAACTAATAACACCCAGTGGATCCTTGTTGTAACCGATTCCACAGGCGTTACCGCATACATTGATGCGACTCTTAATCTTGCAGATGGCGAGGTATTCTCGGGCGATGCAGACGACGTTACCGCATCCTTCAGAGCAGAGTACGCAGACGAGCTTGCAGCAAGAGGCTACGTAACCAAGTCCGCAGGCAGCGGAATGATTACCGTTTCGGATTCTCTCTCCTACTACATCGGATCTGACGGCTACTGGTACTTCAACGGTGAAAAGACCGAATACCGTGCTGTTGGAATCGACGGCGACCAGTTCACTATCGGATCTGACGGCTACTGGTACCTCAACGGCGAGAAGACCGAGTACCGTGCGGTTGCTACCGATGCAGATCAGTACACCATCGGTGAGGACGGCTACTGGTACCTCAACGGTGCTAAGACCGAGTACAAGGCTCTTGGTCAGAACGGTGATAACTACACCATCGGTAGCGATGGCTACTGGTACCTCAACGGCGAGAAGACCGAGCATAAGGCTATCGGTACTAACGGCGATAAGGTTGAGATCAGAGATGACGGCTACTGGTACATTAATGACAGCAAGACCGAATATAAAGCGGTCGGCGAGGACGGCAAGACTCCTTCCTTCAAGGTTGAAGGCGGTAAGCTCTGGGCTTCCTTCGATAACGAGCATTGGACCGATCTCGGTCAGGTTGTCGGTAAGGACGGTCTGACTCCCGAGTTCAAGGTTGAGAACGGTCACATTTGGGTAAGCTACGACGAGGGCAACGTTTGGGCTGATCTCGGCAGCATTCAGGGTGCAGACGGTCTCAACGGTCTTACTCCCGAGTTCAAGGTAGAGGACGGCAAGCTCTTCGTTAGGTTCGGCGATGGCGAATGGTCCGACCTCGGCAATATTCAGGGTGAGAATGGCCTCAACGGTCTTACTCCCGAGTTCAAGGTAGGGGGCGGCAAGCTCTTCGTCAAGTTTGGCGATGGGGAATGGTCCGACCTCGGCAATATTCAGGGTGAGAACGGTATCAACGGTCTTACTC
>JAZQDF010000151.1:0-8403 GCA_045546635.1 Eubacteriales bacterium | reverse complement strand
CAGCGAGGAGAACCGCAGCTCGCCCTCCTTTGCTATCCTGGCACAGCATATTCCCGAAATCAGGGCAGAGATCAGCATTGATATAAGCGAGAGCAGGTTGAGATATTTTGTGGGATCGCCCATTCCGCTGAGTATGGCGGCGGATATGAGCGACGTCAACACTATAATAAGGCAGGACAGGGCGAGGCAGATGATAAAGCTCTCTGCAACGCCGCCCGCAGCCTTGCTTCTTTTATGCATAAGAAAACCTCCGAACAAGTCTGATTAATCTTATTCGGAGGCTTTGCTTATTATTACTTTTTAATTACTTTTTTCCGAAAAGTCCCTTTTTCTTGGGCTTCTCCTCGGCGGGCTGCTCTGCGGGCTGCTCGTTCTGGGGCTCTGCAGCTGCGGTAAGATCAGCAACTCTTACGTCAACGCTTCTGATGGCACCCTTGAGGAATCTGATGTGAGTCTTCTCCTTGGTGGTTTCAAGAACGAAGGTCTCCTCCTTGATGGATACAACCTTACCGATGATACCGCCGATAGTGGTAACCTCGTCACCAACCTGGAGGGAATCACGCATATCCTGTGCTTCCTTATCTCTCTTCTTCTGGCTTCTGGAGGTGAACCACCACATAGCCGCAAGCATAATGATCATAAGGATGGGCATAAACATACCGCCGAGAAGACCGCCCTGGTTTGCAGCATCGCTGGGAGTCTCGGTAGCTGTTTCAAGAAGAAATGCTAAATAGTTCATTGGAATATCTCCTTATCTTTTTTATTATATTATACATATTAATTTTGAACAATTCAAGAACTTTTGCCGATAATTTTCATAAATTAGAAAATATAGCCTTCTTTCTGTGAATTACTCCTCGCCCGAGTCCTCGATAGGTGCAGATTTTCCTGCGGGCTTCGGTGGCTTGCCCATCGTGCGATTTTTTTCTGCAGCGTTAATAATAGAACGCACCACCCTCGCAGGGGACAGCCACCAGTCGCGGCTCCATATACGGATTATCTTCCATCCGCGTCCCTCAAGGAATTTGGGCTTGTAAACGTCACGCTCCATTGCCGATGCCGACGCTGCAAAGGCATCCTTCTCAAGCTCAACGCCTACGAGATATGTGTCACAGCTGTCGTCATAGACCGCAAGCGAGATGCGGCTGTTCTTGTTGCCGAGTCCGATGTCTACCTTATAGCCCAGCTTCTCGATACGCTCCTTCATCTGCTCCTCTATGCTGGGGGCAGAGGACAGCGTGGGCTTCGCCGACTCGCCGTCCGCGGGTGACATACCGTTCAGTATAGCTCTCGCATTTGCCACATCGCCCTCGGATACCGACCTTACGTATGCAAGATAGTCGCGAAGCAGCTTTGGACCCTGGTTCTTCGAGCCGTCTACCTTCAGGTCCTCGGGCTCAATGCTGGTGACAACGATTATCTTGGACTTGGCTCTCGTTATGGCAACGTTAAGACGGTTCTCACCGCCCTCCGCCGACAGCGAGCCGAAGTTGGTGTAAACTCTGCCGGTCTCGTTGGGGGCATAGCCGATGGAGAAGATGATAATATCTCTCTCGTCACCCTGCACGTTCTCAAGGTTCTTGACGAAGATACCCGTGTCCTCGCCTCCGTCGGTTCGGGTTTTTTCCTTGGCGATCTGCACGCGGAAGGCGGCGTCCTTCTGTGCCTCCTTGTCAATCGCATCTGCAATGCAGGTCTGCTGATCGCTGTTGAAGGTGATTATACCGATGCTCTCGTTGTGCTTCCTGGTGGCGAATATATCCTTGATTATATCAACGACCTTCTTCGCCTCGGCGATATTCTTACGGTCGATCCATTTTCCGTCAACCTTGTATCTCTCCATCGGCCTTGCGAAGCGTCCCGTATAGATGTTGGGAGCAACCTGCAGATTGCCCGAGTAGAAGGCACAGTTGGAGAAGTCGATAAGCTCCTGATGACGGCTTCTGTAATGGTAGGTTAGATTTGCACTCGTGTATCTCGATACCGCAAGGTCGAGCAGGCTCTCTACCTCAAGGGCGGCCTGTACCGACTCGTCCAGCGTTTCGATATCCGCACCGAGATAACGCTTCATAAAGGTGGCGGAGGGACGAAGCTGCTTTGCATCTCCCGCAACCACGATGTTCTTTCCGCGGTAGATGGTGGGAATGGTGCTCTCGATAAATACCTGCGACGCCTCGTCGAAGATTACTATATCAAACAGGTTCTTCTCAAGAGGAAGCAGGGAGGATACGTTCTCGGGAGAGAGCAGCCAGCAGGGGAACAGCGAGAAGATAAAGCTGCCGTACACCTCCATCATCTTTCTGATGGGCCAGTGCTTCTTGTCCTTCGATATCTGATAGAAGTAATCCTTCGCATTCTCCGCACCGCTGAACATTGCCTGGTACTCGCGGCTGGCCATACCCTGACATATCTTCTGGGATACGGCAAGCTGGGATTCCTTCAGCTTATAGATCCTTGCGGTAATGTTGGGATAGTCGACGATCTTCGCCAGCTCGTCGCGAAGCTTGTCCTCGCATACGATTATCTCGTGATACATACGGATGACGGGAATCTTGTCAATGATCTCAACATAGTTGGAATAATTCCTGCTTGCCTCATAGGCAAAGTTAAGGATATCCAGCATATTCTTGTCCAGAGTGCCGAGCAGCATACTGATATCTCTCTGTGCGATATAGTTGTCAAGTGCCTCGTGAACAAGCTTGATATAGGCGGTGTTACCTCTCAGAATGTTGTCGATGACAGAGATGTATCCGTCCTTGGTCATAACCTTAAGCAGACAGTCGTATTCCTTCACGAACTCGCCGATAGCCACCAGCGTCTCACGCATCCTCTGCTCAACGATCTTGGATCTCAGTCCTCTGAAGAGGGGGTTGGGATTCTCGATGCGACACTCCATCTTCGCTACGGCGTGAAGCGTCTTCTGGTTATCAAGCAGGGCATAGTGAGCCAGGACCTGTCTTGTATAAGGATATTTGGTAATGTTGAAGAAGCCCTTACGCGACTTCTGTATTTCGGTAAGCCTTGCCTTTACCTCGGCTATGGTGGGAATCTCGATATCCGGACGCATACAGTCGATTATGGGATTCTTCTCCTTCGCCTGGGCAAAGCTGTAGTAGGTCTCTACGATGTTGTTTGCCTTGATGGTAAACATCGCATCGGACAGCTCCTTGTAATTAAGGGCCATAACGTTCTTGTATTCTATCATCCGAAGGTATGCGGCATACTCCGAGGAGTTCTTCTGCAGCATATATGAGGAGGAATACATCTCGGACAGCGACAGTCCGAAGGGACGCTTGTCGTTCAGAAGGTGATAGATGTCCTCAAGCGTCTTCTCCTCCTGGTCGATCCTCGCCTGAATACCTGCGTATTCCTCTATGAGCGAGGGTACGTTTACGGTATGATCGGCGTCGGCTCTCTTGTGTGCCTCATAGCACCTCTCGTAGAAGGCGTGCTTCTCCTTGGACTCGTCGTTTATATACATCGCCTTCTCGTTAAGGTTGCCGAGACGGGAGAATACAACGTCCAGGGCGGCCTTCTTCTGCGATACGACAAGCACACGCTTCTTCTTGCAGAGGGCGTCGGTGATTATATTAACGATGGTCTGGGACTTACCCGTACCGGGCGGGCCGTAGATAACCATATTACCCATCTGGTCAACCTTCTTGACCACCTCGGACTGTGCGAAGTCAAGCATCCTTACGATATAGCTTGACTTGGGTGGGGTTCTCCTGGCACGAAGGGGCTTGCCGCTCTTTCTGATCTTGTCAAGCAGAATAAGTCGCTTCTTGCCAAATTTTCCTCCCGTACGCAGAAGCTCGTCGATCGCGTCGTTGGTCAGCTTCTTTTTCTCAAGCACACAGTAGTCACCGTATACCGAGTTGGAGATGGGGAAGCGGCCGAGAACCGCGGCATATCTTACCGACAGCTCGTTCTTCGTGGGATCGGGCTCCTTGAATCTTGCATAATTGTATATGTGCTTCGACGCCTTGCACTCGATCCTTATTCTCGCGTTACCGAGGTGCTGAATAACCGACAGCAGACTTCTGAAGCCCGACAGGTCGTCAAACTCGGTCTCAAGCTCGTCGATGTTTATCTTCTTCGACTGGGCGTAGGCAAGAATAAGGGCCTTGTTTATCTGTATCTTCTCCGCGGCGTTAAAGCGGATGTCCACGGTCTCGTCGTCGTATACGTCTATCTTGACGGGGAAGAGCAGCAGCGGTGCCTTGATAAGCGTCTTCTGGGGGCCCTGCTGTATAGCTCCGAATACGAAGGGGTATCCTATATACAGCTCGTATTTACCCGTCTCACGCTCGATCTCCTCAACCTCACGCTTAAGCTCCTTGATCTTAGCGACCTCGCTCTCGATAAGCTTGGTCTGATCGGAGGTTATCTTCTTTTTACGCTTTCTCTCCGCACGCTCGTATTCCTCCACGCTGCCTGCGGCAGAGGCGTCGGTCTCGGGCTCCTCGACCATACCGAGATTGCCCACCAGCTCGTGCGTTTCCTCGCGGCGGATAAGCGACAGCGGATCCTTGCCCCCGCTCCACAGGAAGCTGAGCAGCTCCGCAACCTTATCCTCGCGTCCTTCAAAAATACGTCCTATATCGTACGAGTTTTTTCTCGAAATATTCTTTAAATATAAACACTTATTCTTGCCACCTATCTCAATAAGTCGCTCTTTGTAATAAGTGTATATGCTTTTTCCCATTAAACCGACCGTACCTTTCCGTCGGATGCCGTCGCCTGCCGACGCGGTGCATTTTCACCCTTTGCACCTATTCCGACTAATTTACGTTTTTACAGTTTTTTACATATTAAATTATATCACATAAATAATAAAAAATCAACAGACATTTGACCTAAAATAGCCATATTTTTCAAAATATTTTAACATTTCTTTACAAAATACGTCACCTTCCCCTCTTTTTATATACCTTGGGGAGGATATACGCTGCAAAAGGAGATTGCCGTGACATCAAGCGACAGAGAAAGTATGATAGCCGAGCTGCTGGCGGGACTTTGTGGGAGAGGACTTGCGAGGGGAGGTGAGCCTGCTCCGCCCGTTGATCTTCCGAAGAAAATGCTCTCTTGTATTTTAACGCTTATGCTGGGATCACTCTCCCCGCTTAAATGCGATCCTCACCGCGACGCTCACGCCCTTGCAGACGAGCTGATGTCGCTTCTGTCGGATTATCTTCTCGTCCGCTGCGGCGATGGGGAGGGGCAAAGGATCATCGGCAGTATTTTCGCCGCTCTCCCTACGGTTAGGGCAGAGCTTATGCTGGATGCCGAGGCGATCTTTGAAGGTGATCCCGCCGCCCGCTCGGTTGGTGAGGTAGTCATCTCATACCCGGGATTTCTTGCCACGGCGGTATACCGCATAGCCCATCTTCTTCAGCTTCAGGGGGTAGACTACCTTCCGCGTATGATGACCGAATACGCCCACAGGCTGACAGGCATCGATATACACCCCGCCGCAGAGATAGGCAGGCGGTTCTGCATCGATCACGGTACGGGCATAGTCATCGGTGAGACGGCAAGGATCGGCGACGGAGTAAAGCTTTACCAGGGCGTCACCCTGGGTGCCAGAAGCTTCGCTCGGGGAGAGGACGGCCGACTTATCAGGGGCGGCAAGCGACATCCAACCGTAGGTGACGGATGCATAATCTATGCGGGTGCCACCGTCCTGGGCGGCGATACGGTCATCGGCAGCGGCTCGGTCATCGGCGGCAACGTCTGGCTTACCCATTCCGTTCCCCCGGGCAGCAGGATATATTATAAGGAGAGCTAAAAAAAAGAGCAAGCAGGCGGAATTACCGTTTACTTGCTCTCTTTGTTATTCGTTTTTTGCCGTTGGAATTATTCCGCGTCGGAATTCAACGCCTTTTCTATATTCTCAACAAGCGTCTTATGGCTTACCTTGTTTTCCGCGGTAAAGGTGATAACTCCCCTCTGATCGAGGATCAGCGTCCTGGGATAGCTATCCGAGCCACCCAGCAGGGTAAAGTACATATCGGTATTGTCGGTCAGAGGCAGATCGTATGCGAACAGCATCTTCGAGCCGGGGAAGTTCTTGCTGATATACTCGGGTGCATCCTTTTTGTAGGATACGGTATGGATGGTAAGCACAACTACCTCGCCTTCGTATTCCTCTGCCACAAGGTTAAAGTCGGGCAGCTCCTGCTTGCAGGGACCGCACCATACACCCCAGAAGTTTATGATGACCACCTTGCCCTCAAAATCTCTGATATTTACCGTTCCGCTGCCGTCAACCAGCTCGAGAGGATATGCGGGACATCTGAAGCCAACGGTGTTTCCCGTAGGAATATTTACATCGTCGCCGCCTTCTCCTTCTCCTTCGCCGTCACCTTCTCCCTCGCCTCCGACGATATTTCCGTCATCGTCTATAACGGGCAGGTCGGTTCCGTCGTCGTAAATGAAGTTGAAGTATATAAGCGAGCCGATCATCAGCAGCGACAGCACCAGTGCGGTGATCCTTGTCAGCAGCTTAACGCGTCTCTCACGCTTCGCCTCAATATCGGCCCTTTCCCCGTCGCTCTTCGCGGCGAGAAGCTCGTTCTCGGGCAGAATTATTTTACTGCCCTTATAGCTTATAGCCTTGGTGGGACAAACGCCCACGCACTTGCCGCAGCTGATGCACTCGTGGTCGCCTACGTGATGGATATCCATCTCGCATACGCTGATACATTTGCCGCAGTTTATACACTTGCTCTTCTCAAGGGTAATGCCGAAGAGCGAGAATTTGTTAAACAGACCGTAAAGGGCACCGAGGGGACAGACAAATCGGCAGAACAGACGGTAGATAAATACCGTTCCTACGATAATGCTGGTCGCCAGGGCAAATTTCGAGGTGAACAGGGGGCCGAGCATACCGAACATACTCTCGTTATTCGGGTTGATAAGCAGACCTATCGCACCTCCAACCGTTCCCGCAGGACAAATATATTTGCAGAATGCGGGAAGGGGGAAATCCTTCGTCATATAAAGCAAGGGGATAATGACCACAAATACCGCAAGAAGCAGGTATTTGAAGAAGGACAGCACGCGTGTCACACGGCTCTTCTTAAGCTTCGGAGTCTTTATCTTATGTAACAGGTCCTGCACAAGACCGAAGGGACACAGCCAGCCGCAGATCCATCTGCCGAAGATAATGCCGTAGAGCATTATGATACCCAGCATATAGTAGGGGGCCGTCTTGCCCGAGGATGAGAAGGAGTTCTGCAATGCACCGAGGGGACAGCTGGTCACCGCACCGGGACAGGAATAGCAGTTAAGACCGGGGGTGCAGAAATTCTTCGTCGCACCCTTGAATATGCTGCCCGAAATATAGCCCTTGAGATAAGAGTTAAAGAGCAGGGCAGAGTAAAGCTGTATCAGCCTTCTCTTCGTGGGGGCGTGGTTAGCCCACCAGTTTTTTATTTTTACAAACACGTTTTTCATATCAGCCAAGTCCTATACACTCCGTACAGATTTTTACTGCCTTTGCCAGCACGTCGGCCATTCCGCCGTTGATGCTTCCCAGCACTACCATAAGCACCGCGATGCCGAGCAGGGCGTATCTTGCAACAAGCCTTGCATCCACCCTTTTTGCTACGGTCTCCGCCTCTCTTCGAGAGGGAACTCCGTTTTCCCTGATGGATGCCTTGATGATACCTATCTCTCTCTTACAGCTCGCCTCGAGGAAATACTCCTTCGGAATATGAATGAGTATTGCACAAAGCGTCAGAGGGAGGATAAGAGCCAGGGCGGAGATAACGTCGCCGTTAAGATTCTCAACGGTGAAGTGAAGCATAGCCTCGGATAATACGACCGTGATCAGGCAGAGCAGGAAGGAAATATCTCCTGCTATCCAGCTGATTACAGAGCGTGCCTCACGCTCCCTCGCGATCTCACCTCTTACTCCCTCGGGGAAGGATGAGAGCTCGTATCTTGAGGCAAGGCTGTGAAGCAGGTCGCCGTTGGTTCTCGCGACCTTTTCCGCGTCGGAGAGCGAGTTCGTGATATTGTATATTACGCCGAGGACTGCCAGCACCAGCGTGATAACCGACGGTGCCGCAAGTATGATAAGATATTTTCCAACGCTCTCCTTCGAATAGGGCTGCTCCCCACCCGTAAAGTAGAGGTGTGCGGCACACACGATAAACATTATACCGACCAGGATGACTGCGACGGTAGTGGCTATCGCGACGATTCTGCCGAATTTTGCGTTTTTCATAATGTTCTCCATTCTGCCGTGAGCTTTTTATCACTCGCGGTCTGCTACCTCGTTACGACCGCAGCATTTCTTGTATTTCTTGTTGCTTCCGCAGGGGCAAAGATCGTTTCTGCCGACCTTTACCGTCTTGACTATGGGCTTTCTTACGACGGGCTTATCGCTTCCGC
>JAZQDF010000150.1:0-1705 GCA_045546635.1 Eubacteriales bacterium | reverse complement strand
CGCTTCGTATCCCTCCGGCAAAAGAATGGGCATCTCAGTATCAAGGCTGTTATATCCGCTGCCACCCTCAATAACCGTGCCGCGACGTTCCTTATCCTTAAAATAAATAAAGCCGGAGCCCTGAATACCGAAAAGTGCCTTGTGTCCCGGGGCACAAAGGGCATCGCAGGGTGTTTTTCTAAGATCGATATTAATATGCCCGACTGCCGCCGAGGCGTCAATAATAAGAAAAAGCGAATTATCCCTTGCAAAATCCGACAGCAACTTAAATGATGGCATATCTCCCGTCACATTTGATGCAATTGTACACACTATCCCTCTCGTATCCCGACGCAAGCTTCTATTTAACGATTCCATAAGGTCTCCGTCGGTGTCGAATATACTGTATTCAATTCCTATGCTACGCCGAAGAGCCTCAAGTGGGCGAATGACCGAATTGTGCTCTATGTCCGAGGTAAGAATATGACATTTTTCCTTTATAAAGCTCTTAATCGCAATATTGAGGGCGTAGGTTGCGTTATAGGTAAATACTATATTCTCGGGAGAAGGAGCGGATATCAGTCTTGCGATCCTTTCCCTCGCGTCGTATATTACCTCACTTGACCTGCGGGAAAGTCTGTGAGAGCCTCTTCCTGCATTTCCGCAGTATTTTTTGAGGCAGAAATTAATTTCTCTTGTTACAGACGCCGGCTTTGGAAAGGAAGTCGCACCGTTGTCAAGATAGATCATTATCCTGCCTGAGCGTATATGCTATGCCGTTTTCCTTCATTATCACTACCGCAGAGTAGAAATCCCTCTCGTATATCTCCACACCGTTAGTGCATCCCTCGCTTGTATTTGTATTTTTAACGAGCCGCGATGGTATCCTCGCCCTGATAAGCAGTCTGCGAAGCCTTATGGCTCTTGTTGGCGAGCCTACCGAAACAGTTATCCTTTTCAAGTTGTCACTCCCTTATGAATTGACTTATATTGTCGCATCAAGCGACAGTAATCAACTATCCGTTTTATGAGAAGCAGGAGAAAGGGGCCGAAGCCATCCTCCTAAGATCATTTTATGATATTTATGCGAAAAAAGTTAACAAAAATGCTTGTCTTTTCGCTAATTATGTGATATACTAATATGTAATTAATTTATTTTTTTCTCTTTGGAGATCGAAATGATAAATATACAGCTTCTTAAGCAAACACACTATTTTTCAGCAAACTGTTATCTTATTTCCTCGGGCGATGAGTACGCCGTCATTGACCCCGCATCTGCATACGATCCAACGCTTATTAATGGAAGCGTAAGGTATATTCTACTGACGCACGCTCATTTTGACCACATCCTCGATATTGACGAATGGGTGAGGGAAACGGGTGCTACCGTTATTATCTCGGAGAGCGAGACCTCCGCCCTCTCTGATCCTATGCGAAACTGCTACAAGCTCTTTAACGGCTCTGACCGAGGCTATTTCGGTGAGGCTGTCGGTATTAAGGACGGCGACACCCTTACGCTGGGCGATGCTACCATAACCTTTATGCATACACCCGGACATACCTCGGGCAGCGGTATCTATATCACGGAGGGGTCTGCCTTCGTCGGAGATACGGTTTTTGCAGGAGGAGGATACGGAAGGTACGACCTTCCTACAGGAAACGGTGTTATTTTAAGAGATTCTATAAGACGGCTGCTGACTCTGCCAAGTCGGAGGCCAAGCGGTCT
>JAZQDF010000149.1:0-7181 GCA_045546635.1 Eubacteriales bacterium | reverse complement strand
ATGCTGGTTGCTATTATGATCAACAAGAAGGGCATCAAGCTTAAGAAGCTCTGGCGTACCGTGCTCGTTATGACGGTTGCTATTCCTCAGTTCGTGTCCCTTCTTTACGTATCAAAGATGTTTGATTTCAACGGCTTTATCGGTTCGTTTATTTATAAGAACATACCGTTTATCAGAGAATATCTTCTCGCCAATAATGCCAATACTCTTTGGCAGGTTCCCGAGGCGGCAAGAATTATGGTAATCGTTATCAACATCTGGGTCGGTATTCCTTACGTAATGCTTATGGCTACGGGTATTCTTATGAATATTCCCACCGACCTTTACGAGTCTGCGAGAATCGACGGTGCAAACGGCTATCAGCAGTTTACCAAGATCACTCTCCCCTATATGCTCTTCGTAACGGGTCCCTACCTCCTTACCAGCTTCGTAGGTAACCTTAATAACTTCAACGTTATCTATCTGCTCTCGGGCGGCGGTCCTGTTAACCTTGATATGAATATACCGAGCCTACAGGGATTGGTTCCCGGTCACACCGACCTTCTTATCACCTGGCTCTTCAAGCTGTCTACCGGTAGCGGTGCGGGTGCAAGATATTATCTGGCGTCGGCACTCGGTATTCTTATCTTCGTTGTGGTTGCGGTGCTTTCGCTCATCGTTTACAACGTAATTCCGTCTACTAAGAATGAGGAGGACTTTAGCTAATGAAAAAGAATAATAACAGCTCTATTAAAAAGTCCGGCCTTGGAGCAAGGGCGAGCAGAACAATCTCCAACACCTTTATTTACATAGCCCTTATTGTTATTACGGTGGTCTGGCTGTTCCCTTATGTCGGCATCGTTTTTGAGTCGCTCAGAATGGAGAGCACCGGTCGTGTTGACTATCTGTTCCCGAAGGAATGGGGCTTTGGCAACTACGTATATCTCTTCAAGGAGACTAATTTCCCCACTTGGTTCCTTAACACGGCTCTTATGGGTGTTGCCTGTGCGGTTCTTCAGACCTTCTTCATTCTTTCTATGTCCTACACCCTGTCAAGACTCAGATTTAAGGGCAGAAAGCTTCTTATGAACTTTATGCTTATTCTGGGTATGTTCCCCGGCTTCCTTACGATGATCCTTATTTATAAGGTGTTCGGTGACCTTGGACTTACACACTCTCATGCACCCATTGGTCTTATCATAGTTTACTGTGCATCCTCGGGTATGGGATACTACGTATCGAAGGGCTTCTTTGATACCATTTCCAAGAGCCTTGATGAGGCGGCGAGAATTGACGGTGCAACTCGTTGGCAGGTATTCTACAAGGTTATTATGCCTCTTTCAAAGCCCATCATCATTTACACCATACTTATGGGCTTTATGGCACCCTGGGGTGACTTTATGCTTGCAAGATATCTTGCAGCGGGAGATGACCTTGGTAAGAACGTTGCCGTTGGTATGTGGGGCTGGCTTCAGGCTGCTAACCCCAGCTTAATGTATACCAGATTCTGTGCCGCAGGCGTTACAGTTTCGCTTCCCGTTACCGCAGTATTTATGTCACTTCAGAAGTACTACGTAGAGGGCGTTACCGGCGGTGCAGTAAAAGGATAAGGAGAATTAATTATGGCTAGTGTAAAATTAACTAATGTAAAGAAAATATACGGCAAGAACACTCTTGCGGTTGATAACTTCAACCTTGATATCGCTGATAAGGAATTTATCGTTTTCGTAGGCCCTTCGGGCTGCGGTAAGTCTACCACTCTCCGTATGATTGCAGGCCTTGAGGATATTTCCGGCGGTACCGTTGAGATTGACGGCGTTGTTGTAAACGACCTTCAGCCTCGTGACAGAGATATTGCGATGGTATTCCAGAACTACGCACTCTATCCCCACCTTACCGTTTTTGAGAATATGGCCTTCTCCCTTCGTCTTAAGAAGGTTCCTCAGGACGAGGTTTATAAGAGGGTTACCGAGGCGGCTGAGATCCTTGGTATTACCGAGTATCTTACCAGAAAGCCCAAGGCTCTTTCCGGCGGTCAGCGTCAGAGAGTTGCTATCGGACGTGCGATGGTTCGTGACTCCAAGGTATTCCTTATGGACGAACCCCTCTCCAACCTGGATGCCAAGCTTCGTAACCAGATGAGAGCGGAAATCATTCTTCTCCGTAAGAAGATCGACACCACCTTCATTTACGTAACTCACGATCAGACCGAGGCTATGACTCTTGGTGACCGTATTGTTATTATGAAGGACGGTCTTATCCAGCAGGTCGGTACTCCTACCGAGGTATTCGATATGCCCGTTAACCTCTTCGTTGCAGAGTTCATCGGTGCTCCCAAGATGAATACCTTCAAGACCTCTCTGGTTTCCGAGAACGGCAAGTACTACGTTACTCCCTTTGGTGCGAAGATTGAGGTTACCGGTGATAAGGCAGCGGCTCTTGCAAGCCGTGGTGTTGGCTCCCGCGAGGCGATCCTTGGTGTCCGTCCCGAGCATTTCGTGCTTTCCGAGCAGGGTAGACCCGATGCTATTGAGTGTCAGCTTCTTGTAAACGAGATGATGGGCAGCGAGCTTCACCTTCACGTTGTCGTTGGCAGCGGCGATAAGCTTATCGTTCGTATCCCCACCGTTTCTCTCAACGACGAGCAGCGTAGCTCTCTCGTTCAGGGCAAGACCATTTACGTTACCTTCGAGGGTAAGGTTATGCACTTCTTCGACGAGGCGGCCGAAACCAACCTTCTCGTATAATCAAATATCTTTCCGGGCCGGATCCAGAAAATCCGGCCCTTTGACAACTCAGGCGTGATAATGCGTGCGTATTATCATTTTTACTTCAGAAAGGAATTTACAAGAATGTTTAAAATGAATAAAAAAGCAGGTAAGGGCGGTCTTACCACAAAGCATTGGATAGGATATATGCTCGGTGACTTCGGCGGCTGTATGACCTTCGCACTTATGGCCAGCATCTTCTCTATGTACTGTACCAACGTGCTCAGGGTTGATGCCACCGTAATGGGTATTCTTACTATTATCTGGACCATCTGGGATGCGGTAAACGATCCTATGATGGGTGCACTGATGGACAAGGCCTTTGCCCGCAGGCAGAACAAGAGGGGCAAGTTCCGTCCCTGGCTTCTCCGTGCAACGCCCCTCCTTGCGATTACCGCAATTGCACTCTGGACGGTGCCTACTCTCCTTGACGGTATCCCTCTCCTGGTTGCACTCTTCTCCTTCAAGATACTCTACGAGGCGTCCTATACTATGTTCAACATCCCTATGGGCTCGCTTCTTTCGGCAATGTCCACCAATGATACCGAGCGTGCGTCGCTTTCCTCTGCAAGAGGCGTGGGATCTATGTTCGGTAATATGATTCCCGGTATGGTGGGCCCTGTTGTTATCGGCCTCTTTGGTGACAAGCAGTCTACCGGTTATATGATCACCGGTGTTGCCTGTGCTGTCGTTGGCTTTGTTATTTGCCTTCTTCACTACCTTCTTACCGAGGAGCGTACCGTTGTAAACGAGGAATCAAAGCCTGATGATATCAAGCTTACCGATATTCTTGAGGTTGTTAAGAAGAACCGTGCATTTATCGCACTTTGCATCCACGGTATTTGCATCTGTACGATGCAGTATCTTGCAGAGAATATCAGTATGTATATGTATTCTGCGGTATATAACGACGTTACGTACAAGACTATCGCATCCGCACTTTCGGCTCCCTTTATGGTTGGCTCTATGGTTGCCGTGCCATTCCTTTGTAAGAAGCTTGGCCTCGAGAAGATCATCCGCTACACTCTTCTTGTGGGCGGTGCCATCTGCGGTCTTCTCTTCGTGATGCATCTCTTTATGGAGGTCAATCCTCTCGTTCACGGAGTAATTCTCGGCATTGGCTCGGGACTTGCCATGGTTTCTATTCAGATGCAGTGGGGACTCGTTGGTGAGGCAATAGACTACAACGAGTATCTTACGGGCAAGCGTACTGAGGGCTCTATATACGGTACCTTCAATCTCGCACGCCGTATCGGTCAGACCGTAGGTCTCGGCTTCAGCTTCTTTGCTCTGGACTGGATCGGTTACAACCCCGAGCTTGACGTTCAGACGGGCGGAACGGTATTCGGCTTCAAGATTCTTTGCGTTCTTGTTCCTGCTCTCTTCATTCTCGGCTCCTGGGCGGCATTCAGATTCGTATGGAACATCACCCCCGAGATCCGTGAGAAAATGGCTGCATCAAAGGTAAAGAGCGACGAGGCTGCTCCCGTAGGCGAGGAATAATTTCTGAATTTTATCGGCATTGATGCCGAAATCTGATAAAAACGGCTGATTGTTATGGAAAAAATAATTATGACACCCTGCGGTGAGATTCGGGGTACGGATTGCCGACTTGACGGCGTTATAGCCTTCAAGGGTATTCGCTACGCCACCGCGGGCAGATGGGAATATCCGAGACAGGTAACCTGTTGGGACGGTGTTTATGACGCTACCTCCTACGGAAGCTGCTCGTACCAGCCCAGAGCCTTTTATAATGAGGAGGAAAATCTTAAGAAGATTTTCTACTACAACGAATTCCGCAAGGGAGAAAAATATACCTATAGCGAGGACTGTCTGTTTCTTAACATATGGACTCCCGCCGATGCTACCGATAAGAGCGGCCTGCCTGTAATTCTTTACATTCACGGGGGCGGATATACCGGCGGGTGCGGTCACGAGAAGCATTTTGACGATCCCGTATGGCCGAAAAAGGGCGTTGTTGCCGTTACTATAAACTACCGCCTCGGTCCGATGGGCTTTGTATGTCTGCCCCAGCTTCGTGAGGAGGCAGGACATTGCGGAAACTACGGTCTCTATGACCAGCTTTGTGCTATCCGTTGGGTGCGTGATAATATCACCTCATTTGGCGGCGATCCCGACAGGATCACTATAATGGGACAGAGTGCAGGTGCGATGAGTGTGCAGCAGCTTTGTCAGAGCCCTCTTACCGACGGGCTGTTCTGCGGTGCGGTAATGTCCAGCGGCTGCGGTATGAGTAATATGCTTATGTCCACACCCGAGAGGGCTTACCCCTTCTGGCAGGAGGTTATGAGGCGTCTCGGATGCTCTACTCTTGAGCAGTTCCGTCTGATCTCGCCCGAGAGGCTCTTTGCCGAATGGCAGAGTGCCAAAAGGGAGGTTAAGGGCGGCACAATGGCAACCTTCCCCGTAAATGACGGTGAATTCGTAGTCACAGGCACCGCTCCCAAGAAAATTCCCTATATCATCGGCTCTAACAGTGAGGATATGGCACCGCCAATTCTCTACTCACTTGGTAAAAAGTGGGGCAGGGAAGCCAGCGACAGCCGATATGTATATCACTTCAACCGTCAGCTGCCCGGTGACAAAAACGGTGCCTGGCACAGTGCAGATCTGTGGTATTGGTTTGGAACCCTGGATAACGGTTGGCGTCCCTTTGACGAAAAAGATAGGGATTTGTCGGACAAAATGACAACTTATCTTTGCAATTTTGCTAAAAACGGCAATCCTAACGACGAAAGTATACCTGAATGGACGTCGCAAACCGTGGCAAAAAAGGCTGCAATTCTTGGCGAGGGTGACGTCCGTATGGGTAATCCTAATATGGCGAAGCTTATCTTCACTATGCTGACGAACAAGTCGGTGGGTGAATAACCTGAGAAGGAATGCTTCGTATAACAGAATAAAAGGGCAGGGGTGCCGTGCGGTGCCTCTGCCCACAATATTTACAGGAGAAAATAAGGGAGTGGCATTGTTTTTTTTGGTTTTAATAATATTTTAATATTTTATTAAAAATTTATTGCAAATGCCGTCGAATATTGATATAATAATAGTGGAGCAGTATTTAATTTTTACAAAAGACCGAAGGAGAAATATTATGCGTGTTGATTTTGGTGCAAAAACCTGGCTTTATCCTATGCCCGTGCTTATCGTCGGCAGCTATGATGCTGAGGGAAAGCCCAACGCTATGAACGCCGCCTGGGGCGGAATCTACGATACTAATCAGGTTATGGTCTGCCTTGCCCACGAGCATAGGACCACTGAAAATATTAAGAAGAGCGGGGCCTTTACCTTAAGCTTCGCCACCGCCTCTACCGTAGTCCCCTGTGACTACGTAGGCATCGTTTCACAGAACGACTGTCCGGATAAGATGAGTATTGCGGGATTTCATACCGTAAAGAGCAGCCACGTCAACGCACCTATTATTGAGGAGCTGCCTATGACCGTGGAATGTAAGCTGATAAAGTTCAACGAGGACGGTATTCTGGTTGGTGAAATAGTTAATATTTCTGCTGACGAGAGCATTCTTGACGGCAACGGCAGGATCGATGCAAAAAAGCTTGATCCCATCATTTACGACAGCGTCAGCCACGCATATTGGAGCTTTGGTGAGAAGGTCGGACAGGCCTTTTCCGACGGAAAGAAGCTCGGTTGATTTATTGAAGTCATTCAGAGAGGATTTGTTGTATTATGGAAAAATGGTTAGAGGTAGTGAATAATCAATGCTTCCTTGCCTTGATACTGTCCTGGTTCGTTTTGCTTGCTTTTATCGGATACAAGGTAATACGAAACTATTGGTACGTAAGAGCAAGGCTTGAGCGTGGAGATTATTCGGTTTTATCAAAGAGAATGGGAATGCCGATGTTTATGGCAATCACCATAGGCGTTTTCGTCAGCCTTGTGGTGATATTCTTCCCGGTATGCTTTTATGACGGAGCAATCAACGACGGGCTTACTATCGTAAAAATCTTTAAGGCATTGCTTTACGCCGTTCATTGTGCTATGCGAACCTTCGTTATCGATATGGATTTCGCAGAAATATATAACGCCTTCTCTCAGGAGGATAGCGTATTCTCCGAGCTTTCGGGCTTTGTTTACCGTGCGTATCTTACACACGCGGCGGTTATGTTTGTTGCCGCACCCGCACTTACCGCTGTCGGTATTCTCTCCTTCTTCAAGGATCTGTTCGCGGGCCTGCGTTTCTCTCTCAGCCCAAAAAGACGTATGTATTATTTCTCCGAGCTTAACCCGAAGTCGCTGGCTCTTGCAATTAACGTTTTAGCAGAGAAGAGATCCCTTCGCCGTCCACTTAAGCCTATAGTCGTGTTCTACGACGTGCAGGACGTTGACGAGGTAGAGGAAGTCGGATCGTAGCCATGTCGTTCTGTGAGCCAAGGAGTTGGGTCTAGTCATTTG
>JAZQDF010000148.1:0-2377 GCA_045546635.1 Eubacteriales bacterium | reverse complement strand
CTGATACAGAGGCTCGCCCTCATCGGTAAGAATAGCCCGCATTTTCGTGGCAACCGCAAGCTCGAGAATCTGTCCGGGCAGGGTAAGACAACGCTTTACCTGGTCGTTTTTGAAAACAAACGACACCTGCTCACCGATATTCAGCGAGCTGATAAGCGAGCTTTTCTCAAGTCCGATGAGAAACTCCTTATATTGATAAAATTCGAGCTTTTTGTTTTGCAAAACGGTGTGAAATACTTCTACGTCGGAACGGTACTCCATCGATTCGCCAATATCTGCAAGCTCACAGGCAGAGCCGAGAATAGCCGTCCTGATGTTCCATAAGCCGACGTCACGACGGCACATATCCCACATAATATCCACGTCGTCGATAAAATCGCCCTCAAGTCTCCAGCCAAACGTGTGAAGGGGCATTCTCTCGTCCATTACAACCCTGCCGCCGTAGATGCTGATGCACTCGTCAATAGACAGCCTGAAGGGAAGCGTGGCACATACGTTACCGTCCGCATCGCAATCGTAAAGAGTATTGTTTCTGAAATTAAACCTGTGGCATTGAATACGGTCGCCGAAGGTCTCCATCAGCACTCCTACAGCCACAAGACAAAGATCATCGCCGCCTGTCAGATCAAAAATATAGCTCTCATCGTTTGAGATAAGCTTTGTAAGCACCTTTATGATCGCCGAAAGCTTGTTTCTGTTGATCGACATATATGAGATGGTGGTATTTTTTCCTCTGCTTTGGAGGATCTTGTCATAAATGGCCTTGCTCGCCTCCATTTTGCCGCGGTTGTCACCTATCAGAATGATGTGGTCCACCTCACATAGCAGGGCTCCGGCAATATTGTCAAGAGAGGTCTTGTCGTAAAATTCTATAATGGTCATTTTTCTTCTCGGAATTATCTTATTTGAATTGATAATTTATCATTCCAAACTATTTTATCACAGAATGAAAGAAAAGTCAACATTTTATCCCTTTATCCTGCACTAAAAAAGAGGCGGTTGGTTCCCGCCTCTTTTATTCTATTATTATATTGCCGCTTTGGGATGATTTTTCAAAGGTGATGAAGAGATTTCCGCGATTAATACTAAGCCGCTCACCACCCTCCAGCGAAAAGCACATCTCACCCGCGGCCGATGACGACCAGAATATCTCGGTGCATACGCCTCCGCTAAAGTAATATCCGACTCCCCGGCCAATAGTATCCATAACCATCTGCGAGCATTCGGGGTTATCATAAATCACAGAATCGGCAAATAAAACGAAGCAGTTTGTGAATTCAGCCTGTTTTCCATTAGTCGAATCTGTAAGTGGCAGACCGCCCTCGCGTATCATATATCTGCCTGATTCTTCGTTATAGATAAGCTCGGTACAGCTTTTATCATTGCGTAAGATATTTACTTTTTTTGCCGTAGGGCCGTCCTTCACAGGCTCGGATCCGAAGTCCCTGAAGTCGTAAGGCAGTCTTACCGATCCTATATCCGCACCGATATTACCGTCTACCGTTGCCGATGCTAAAAGGTCGCTGTTGGTATAGATCCGGTCTTGAAACTCGGTGTAGTGATGTCTTGTATCAAGGCTTATATCTATATGCGACAGACTGACGTCACATTGATTATAGCTTATTTTATCCTCGACTCCCGCCGATATGCATATTCCGCCGAAGAATTTTGCGATGTTTAATATATATCCTCGGGATTTTGCAATTGAACCCACCTTCCACAGTCGCAAGCCCTCGTGGATAAAAGCAATGCTCCTTACTCCGCCGTCCTCGGTAGGAATACGGCAGAAAAGATCTGCATCAGCAATACCGAAGGAGGGAAGGCTGCCGTCTAATACGAAGGCGTAGTAGTCGCCTGTTGCCATTTTTTCATCGGTCTCAAGCCCCGTGATCCTGTTAATAAACTCGGGTATGTATGCTCCTGCTTCCTCGTCGGGCAAAGGATTTTCTGCGTCAGACGTGTCGCTGCCGTTTCCGTCATCGTCGGGCGTACCTGACGGAATATTTTCACCCTTGCCGGCTATATTGCCGCTATCGCCATCTCCTAAATGCCAGCCGTCAGCGGTAAAGCCAAAGGTGCATATTAGCAGTAATCCGGTTAGAAAAAAAGCAATCAGCCTTGCGGGATTGCTTGATTTTGTTTTTTTCATTTTTACCTCCTTGCACGCCCCCGGCGTACACGTATATTATCCTTGTTCTCCTTGTAGACCAAGCAGAACCCTTTTTAGTCTCTGTCGTTATAGCGGATCCAGGCCTCAGCGAACTCAAACGCCTCCGCAAGTCCGTGTGTAATCTTCTGCTTTTCGGGCTTCTTGGTCTTGCTGTCAAGCAGCTGTACCATAATAAGTCGGATCGTAGCCATGTCGTTCTGTGAGCCA
>JAZQDF010000147.1:0-5804 GCA_045546635.1 Eubacteriales bacterium | reverse complement strand
TGCTTGTGCAGAGAAGTGCGAGGGACACGGCCCTGCAACTACTACCGTAGTTCAGGAGGCAGAGAGCGTAGTCAACAACGGTAACAAGAACTTCGGCGGTGATGATCAGATTTGGGTTATCGGCGAGGACGGACGCTCTGGCGGACATCGTCTTGGAAGAGTAAACGAGGTATCCCAGGCAAATCCCGGTTATTACTACTTCAAGTGGTCTATTACCGTAGCAAACGACTGTAGCGTTATCATTTCAATGAATGCAGCCTATGGCAGTGACGTAAACGTTGCAACTGCATTCCCCATTGTGCTTAATGGCGAGGAAATCAGCCTTGATGCTGTAATTTCCAACGGTGGTTGGGGCAACTACAAGACCGAGAAATTCGGAACTGTAAACCTCAAGGCAGGAGAGAACACCCTTTACATCTACATCGGCTCGGGTGCGGCTTGCGACATCGACTACTTCACCTTCGAGTCTGCAGAGGCTCTTACCTTCAATGCAACCGAGATCGACAAGCCCGCTCACGAGTGTGAGAGCGTATGTCCTACTTGTGGCAAGTGTCTTGACGGCACTTGCTCCGAGGATGCTTGTGCAGAGAAGTGCGAGGGACACGGCCCTGCAACTACTACCGTAGTTCAGGAGGCAGAGAGCGTTGCTTGTAACGGCAACGTTGGTACGGGTGGCGACGACCAGATATGGAGAAGTGCCGATGAAAACAGATCGGGCGGTATGTATCTCATCAGAATCAACGACGTATCTGTTGCAAACCCCGGCTACTATTACTTCAAGTGGTCTATAACCGTTGCAAACGATTGTACCGTAAGCATTGGTATAAACTCTGCACGTAGCGGTGACATCAACGCGGCAACAGCATTCCCTGCAAAGCTTAACGGTGAGGACGTTGTATTTGACACAACTCTTGCAGCATCCAGCTGGACAGATTTCAATACCGCAACTCTCGGTACTGTAGATCTTAAGGCAGGAGAGAACACTCTTTACATCTACATCGGCTCGGGTGCATCCTGTAACATCGATTACTTCACCTTCGAGTCTGCAGAGGCGTTGAATTTCAATAGCACAACAATTGACTAATTGTATTTATGCATTCTAAAAAAAGGGGCTGAGTCTTAGTGGCTCAGCCCTTTACCCCAAAAGGATATTGCACTAATATGGATATTTGTGATATAATAAAATCGTTATCAATAGAACAAAAGGCAGCTTTGCTTCAGGGCTGGAGCACCTGGACGACGCTTGAGCTGATGGAGAAGGGAATACCGCCTATGTTTATGTCTGACGGACCCGTTGGACTTCGTAAGCAGGCAGGAGCAGGCGACCATCTGGGCCTTAACGCATCGGTTCCCGCAACCTGTTTCCCAACTGCCGCTACAATGGCAAACAGCTGGGATATATCTCTCGGCGAGGAGCTTGGCAGAACGCTCGGTGCTGAGGCTGCTGCATACGACGTTCACGTCGTACTTGGCCCCGGTCTTAATATTAAGAGAAGCCCCCTTTGTGGCAGAAACTTCGAGTATTTCTCGGAGGACCCCTATCTCTCGGGCAAAATGGCTGCGTCTTACGTAAAGGGTATTCAGGAAAAGGGCGTAGCCGCCTGTCCCAAGCACTTTGCTGTAAACTCGCAGGAGCTTCGCCGTATGTCTATGGATTCTGTGCTTGATGAGAGAACTATGCGTGAGATCTATCTCACAGGCTTTGAAATCGCTGTAAAAGAGGGTAGGGCAAAGGCTCTTATGTCCTCTTACAATATGATAAACGGCACCTACGCTAACGAGAATGCTCATCTTATTACAGATATTCTCCGTAACGAGTGGGGCTTTGACGGATTCGTCGTCACCGACTGGGGCGGAGACAATAATCACACCGAAGGTGTTAAAGCAGGAAACAACCTCGTTATGCCTGCACCCGGTCCCGACTGTGCAATCGGTCTTCTTGAGGATCTTCGTGCGGGAGAAATTGACGAGATCACTATAGATAAAAGAGTAGAGGAGCTTCTTCGCGTTGTATTTGATACTCGCGATGCGGTAGCAGGGGCGGAAAAAGCATTTGACTTAGAGGCTCATCACGCCGTTGCGAGAAGATGTGCCGAGGGTAGCATCGTCCTTCTTGATAACGATGGTGTTCTTCCCTTGCAGGAGGGTGCAAGCGTTGCCGTAATCGGTGACTTTGCAAAGATTCCCAGATATCAAGGTGCGGGCTCATCACAGGTTAATGCAACCAAGATAGATAATCTTTATGACTGCCTTGAAAAATCCCTTAAAATTGCAGGATACGCACAGGGCTTTGACAGAAAGAATCCTAACCCCATAGATAAGCTTATCTCGGAGGCAGTAGAGGTAGCGAAGAAGGCTGAAACCGTCCTTCTCTGCGTAGGTCTTGACGAGATCCTTGAATCTGAGGGTATGGACAGACTTCATATGGAGTTGTCAAAGAGCCAGCAGAAGCTTATAGAGGAGGTTTGTGCCGTAAATAAGAACGTAATTCTCGTTCTCTCCGGCGGTGCTCCCTTCGTTATGCCCGACAGATCGCTTTACAGAGCAGCTATTCACGGTTATCTCGGCGGACAGGCAGGTGCGGCTGCTATGGCTGACGCTATTATCGGTAAGGTAAATCCCAGCGGCAAGCTTAACGAAAGCTGGCCTCACAGACTTGAGGATAATCCCTCCTATCCCTACTTTCCCTCGAAGGAGAGAACTGCGGAATACCGTGAGGGTCTGTTCGTTGGCTACCGCTATTACGATACGGCAGGGAAGAGTGTTCGCTATCCCTTCGGTCACGGCATCAGCTACACCGACTTTGATTACTCCGACATCAAGGCAGACAAAAACAGCGTAAGCTTCACACTTACAAATATAGGTAAGCTTGACGGTGCAGAGGTTGCCGAAGTTTATATCTCCTGCAAGAACGGAAAGGTGTATAGACCGAAAAAGGAGCTGAAGGGCTTTGCAAAGGTGTTCCTTCGTGCAGGCGAGAGCAAAACTGTGACCGTAGAGCTTGACGAGGGGGCATTCCGATACTACAACGCAGAAAAGAACTGCTGGGAGATCGAGAATGCAGATTACGAGATAATCGTCGGCTCAAGCGTCAGCGACGTCAGACTTTCCGCTACCGTACATATCGACGGTGTAAAATGCGAGAAAAATGCACCCGATTGCTACTATTCGGCAATTATAGAAAATGTGTCCGACAGCGACTTCGAGCAGCTTCTCGGCAGACCTATCCCTGATGGCAGTTGGAGCGGTCTTTTGACCGAAAATGACGCAATATGTCAACTATACTATGCAAAAAGTCCTCTTGCAAGGTTGGTTTACAGGATTTTGACCAATATAAAAAATAAATCTGAGGCAAAAGGAAAGCCCGATCTTAACGTGCTGTTTATCTATAATATGCCTTTTAGAGCTATTGGCAAGATGGCGGGCGGAATGGTATCTCGCAGGATGGTTGACGATATTCTCTTTATCGTTAACGGCCACTTTTTCCGCGGTCTCGGCAGACTGATCGTTGACTTTTTCCGAAACGTTAATGCTAACGCAAAATTCAAAAAACAACTTTGAACTAATCAAAAGCGAGGAATAACCTATGATTAATATCGCTATAGTTGATGATGATGCAAAATACGTAGAATGTGTCAAGGATTATCTTAAAAGATACGAAAAGGAAACGGGGAAGGCAATCAATGTAAGCACGTTTTCTGACGGTGATGCAATAGTGCGTCAGTATGACTTTCAGTTTGACATTATTTTTATGGATGTTGAGATGAAGTTTATGGACGGTATGTCTGCCGCCGAGGAAATAAGAAAAAAGGATTCTCAGGTAATAATAATCTTCATTACAAATATGGCCCAGTACGCGATTCGCGGTTATGCGGTACAGGCTCTGGACTATCTGTTAAAGCCGGTAACGTATTATGCCTTTTCTCAATGTCTGAACAAGGCTCTCTCGCGAAAGGAAAAGCGCGAGACGAAAACCGTCGTTCTTGATATTAAGGGCGGCTCTGCCAGAATTGATATCAAGGATATATATTACATTGAAACCCAGGGACATATAACCACCTGCCACGTTGTCAACGGCGAATATCAGTTGCTTTCAACTATGCGTGGCGTCGAGGAGATACTTTCAAAAATGTATTTCTTCCGTATAAGCAAGTGGTACTTGATTAATCTGCAGCACGTAGATAATTTTTGCGACGATTATGTAACACTGGGAAAATATAAATTTACCGTCAGCAGAACTAAAAGAAAAGACTTTTTAAAGGCTCTTACAGCATATTGGGAGGAGGTCGTCAGATAGTGGTTGGACACGCGGTGCCTGATATTCCGAGAATATATACCGCTCTCGCAGAGTGGCTTTCCTGCGGTGTGTTCGTTATACTTCTCGGACCTAAGATTAAGATTTGGAAGACCGTTTTATTAGGACTCGCTTATCTTGTGCTTCTCGTTGCTTTTATGGAATTAACGGCAACGATCACTCTTTTGCTCTGGCTTCCTTGTATGCTCGTTGCCTTTTTCTCGATGACGGGATTTATCAGACTGTGTAATAAAACGTCGTTGTACGAGAGTCTGTTTTATTCGGTTATGGCATTTTCAATAGCAGAATGCATCGCCTCTCTTGAATGGCAGCTGGTGAACACGGTATTCACCGATTTGTCAAAGATGCCTTGGTATGCGGAGATTCTTATTTTGGTTACGGTTTACGGGGGTGTCCTGCTGTTATTATGGAATCTGCTGAAAACAAGAATAAGCAAGGAACGCAGGCTCGATATAGGTAAGAGAGATCTTATCGTCGCTCTTCTTATCTGTGCTATCGTCTTCGGATTCAGTAATCTGAACTTTATAACCGTCTCCTCGTCTGTATCCGGACAGTATTTTAAAGAAATAGCATATACAAGAACGCTTGTTGATATTGCCGGAGTCGCAATGCTTTACGCTCATTTTCTCAGCTGCAGAAATAATATGGTAAAGCGTGAGCTTGCCGCGGTGGAAAACACGCTGAATAATCAGTATCAGTATTACGAGCAATCACGCGAAAGCATTGAGATTATTAATATAAAGTATCACGATATGAAGCATCATATAAATCTGCTCAGAGAAATGAATGATAGTGATGAGCGTGCCGCTTTCCTTGATAAAATGGAAACCGAGATCAAGATGTATGAGCTTCAGAACAAGACGGGAAACGCGGTTCTTGACACTCTTCTTACGGGTAAAAGCCTTCAGTGTAATAAACGTGGCATTACTATGACCGTTGTTGCAAACGGAAGGCTCATTGATTTTATGGATGCAATGGATATTTGCTCTATATTCGGTAATGCACTTGATAACGCCATAGAGGCTGTTGAAAAAATAGAAGAAAAAGAAAAACGCCTGATACACGTAAGCGTCTCCGAATTCAAATCCTTCGTTATGATCAACATAGAGAATTGCTATAACGGTGTGCTTGAGATGGATAACGGAAACTATCTTACTACGAAGAAGAATAAGGAAGGACACGGCTACGGTATAAAGAGTATATACTATACCGCAGAGCGTTACGGTGGATTCGTTGACGTAAGTGCAGATGACGATTGGTTCAGATTAAAGATCCTGATTCCCATAAACGCTCGTCATTACGGTCACCGTCACTCAGATGCTTGATGAAAAATACTCCATAAAAAAAGTGCCGCACAACCTGTGCGGCACTTCCTGCCTTCTATCTTTAAATAGAATTACAGTTCGGAAAGGAAATGGCTTAGCTAAAAAATCAGCCGTTGTTCTTGATAGAGTTCTCGTAGGACTCTACCTAACAGCCTTCCCCTTGG
>JAZQDF010000146.1:0-6493 GCA_045546635.1 Eubacteriales bacterium | reverse complement strand
GAGTTCGTTGACCATCTCTACGAGTCCTACGAGTACCAGTTCTATACCGGTGACTTTGATAAGACCACCTCTAACTACAAGAAGTACGGCAATCTTGACGCTTATCTCGTTGCTACCCTTAAGGTAAGCGGTGCAGATAAGATCGAGGAGGCTATTATAAAGGAAGCTAAGTCTAAGATCGAGCCCATTATCAAGATCTACGTTGTTGCTAAGGCACTTGAGTCCGAGGCACTTGCTGCTATGGACGACTACGTTGAGGCTGATATCCTCGGCGGTGCTTACGATATCAACGAGGAGCAGTACAAGGAGGCTTACGGCGACGAGGCTGATAAGAAGATCGAAGAGGCTAAGAAGAACGCTGAGGAGAGCATTGAAAAGTCCCGCGAGGAGGCTACTATGTTCCTCATCGACGACGCTTATATGAGAAGATATAAGAAGGAAGTCGGCGGCTCTTACTACAGACAGCTCGTTGAGGCTTACGGCGAGATCAACCTTCGTACCGCTATCCAGTTCAACAAGCTCTTCTACTACCTCACCTGCACCGAGATCGAGATTCCCGAGGGCGAGGATCACGTTGAGGTTAAGTATACCACCGACGGTACCAAGATCGACTTCAGAACAGTTGACTACGTTATCGTAGAGGCTGAGTAATAGACGTTTAAATTCTGACGTCCAGAATAATGACTGACTGAAAACGGACGAATAGCCTTCGTCCGTTTTCTTAATAAAATAAACCCGTTTTAGAGGATTTTTTTAATGAAGCAGGTTGAAATTTACACCGACGGTGCCTGTCGCGGCAATCCCGGTCGCGGCGGATGGGGCGTCGTGCTCGTATGGGGCAGGTATGAGCGTGAGATGTCGGGTGGCGAGGCTCTTACAACCAATAACCGTATGGAGCTTACTGCCGCTATTGAGGGACTCGCTGCTCTGAAGGAGCCCTGTCAGGTGACGCTGTATTCGGATTCCAAGTATCTTGTCGATGCCTTTCTGCAGGGCTGGGTTGAGTCCTGGCGTGCGGCAGGCTGGCGACGGGGAAGGGACGAGCTGAAGAACCCCGATCTGTGGGAGCGACTCTACTCGCTGACCGAGATACACAGCGTGACGTTCGTATGGGTAAAGGGGCATAACGGCCACGGCTACAACGAACGATGTGACAGGCTTGCCACCGCATACGCCGATTCCTTCGGTGAAGAAAAATAACCTTATAATAAATAATATGGAAGGCTTTTCCGAAATGACAAACGAAATCAGAAATAACAAAGGCAGGAGAGTGATCGCCGCCCTCCTTCTTATAACCATTCTTTCTATCTCTCTTATCACTGCTACCTCCTGTAAGAAGAGCTTTAACTATCTTGAAGAGGATCTTAGCAAATATATAGAGATCACAGGCGATTACAAGAATTTCAAGGTTGAGATCGATATTGCCAAGCCCCGTGCGGTAGACGTTGACGTATCCATCCTTAATTTGCTTTATTCGGATAAGGAGAGCGAGCCTCTTTATAACGGCGGCACCGTAACATCTCCCATCACCATCACGTCGGGTGATACCGTAAACATCTGGTACCGCGGCTATATCCTTAGCGATGACGGCGAGCAGATCGAGGTTGACGGTATGTCGAACTTTGCCGATGACGCTGCCTTTGCACTTTCCATCGGCTCTAACAGATTTGTTCCCGGCTTTGAGTTCAACCTTATCGGCAAGAACACAGGCGATTATTCCAAGCTTGAGAAGATCACCTACGGCAATCTTACCGAGGATATGATCGCATACGTAAGCTATACAAGAGTGAAGGGCAATGACTCCGAAAACAAGGAGACGGTTACTAATAAGAGAGTAATTCTCTCCGAGGATCTTGACGCCACCTTCGGCAAGGGCTTCAAGGAGAAGCTTCTCTCGCTTGAGATCGGCAAAAAGCTGATCCTAAATACTACTCTTGACGACGAGATCTACACCTACACCGACCTTAAGGTTTCCTTCGCTACCAAGAGCGAGGATAATCCTATGGTAATCGAGTGCTATTTCCCCTACGATTACTCTATGAAGACTCTCCGTAACGAGACCGCATACTTTGAGGTTTACGTTGACGGCGTCGTTGTTTACGACTGTCCCGAGTTCACCGACGAGTATCTTAAGGGTAAGATTGAGGACGGCGACGTTGCCGTCACCCTTGACGAGCTTAATAAGTATGAGGGCGACAGCCTTACCGCCAAGTATCGCGACTTTGCCGCGAAGAAGATGGACGAGCTTTACCGTGCTAAGTACGACGAGCTTGTTGAGGAGGCGGTATGGAATTACCTTGACGGCATCGTGAAGGTTAAGAAGTATCCCGAGGCAGAGGTTGATAAGGTCTACGAGGATTACGTTGACGATATCACCGCCGAGTTCTTAAGCTCGGGCGGAAAGGTTTACAACAACCTTACCGGCTCTTATAACACCTACGACACCTTTGACGCCTATGCTACCGCATCTCTCGGCCTCACCTCCACCAGCAAGGTTACCTGGCAGCAGCAGGTTCGCTCTGAGGCAGAGGGCTTCATTAAGGAAAGACTTACTCTCTACTATCTCATCAAGGCAGAGAACCTTCTCCCCACCGACGAGGAGTTTAATTCCACCTTCGCTGCGGTAGAGCAGGAGTTTATCGACGAGATGGTAGCACAGTATCTCTACTATGCAGGCACCTCGGAGTCTGATTACACCGAGGAGGAGTATGCCGACGTCGTCGAGGAATGTAAGAATATGGTTTACGAGAACTTTGACACCGATTACTTCAAGCTCAGAACCTATTACGAGGTATTTGCCAAGACGGCTATCACCTGGCCCGAGGTAAGCACCTTCAACGACAGAAGAGCATATCCCCAGGATAAATAATATGAAAAACAAGGGATGGAAAAACCATCCCTTGTTTTGCTTTTGTAGGTTGAAAAAAGAAGAAATCCGCCATTTTCGGCGGATTTCAACCATAATAAACTAAAGCTTGCGAGTATATCTGCATATTAAAAGGATTATATATGTTAATCCTTTACACAACCCCGGTCTTTTCGGTTTTACCAAATATGCCATCCCGGGGGACAGGCAGATTTGAGGAAGAAGCGTCGTTTGCTGCCGAAGCTGTATATAAATACAGCGAGAGTCAAGCAAACGGCGGTAGAAAAAGACCGTAAAATAAAAAAGAAGAAATCCGCCATTTTCGGCGGATTTCAACCCCAATATTTATAAGCTTGCGAGCATATCTGCACACTAAAAGGATTAGATATGTTAATGCCATATATAAATCTGGTCTTTTTCGGTCTTACCAAATATGCCAACTCCCGCTTTACCGGTTTTGCTGCCAGATCCTCAGCATACTCTGCTTATGATACTGTCTCGGATCGGAATACCCCTGCTCGTAGGCCTTCTTATAATACCGCATCGCTGCCCGTCTGTCGGGGGCGGTGGTAATACCGAATTCATAAAGACATCCGATGGCGTAGGTGGCGTCACCCAGGCCGAGATTCATACAGGTGGTTAGCATTTCTACCGCAATATCATACTTTTTGTTGTAGTAAAGCTCCATCGCGGTAGAGTAAAGCGAGCGTAGCATATGCTTCTTTTTGTTCTCATAGATGCGATACAGCTCTCTGTCGGCAGAGTGTGAGCCCATATCTCTCGCTACGGACAGAAGCTGGGCAGCTTTCTTAAAGCTGAAGGCAACGCCGATTCCCCTGGCATAGCATCTGCCCAGGCTCTCGATGGCCCGCTTGTCGCCCGCGTCGTAGGCCGCCTTGTAGTGATGAAAGGCCGCCTTGCGATCCACCCTCGTTCCGATACCACGCTCGTAATACCATCCGATTCTCGCGTGGGCGGGGATATATCCCGAGTCTACCGCACGCTTATAGAGCTTAAAGGCCTCGTCGGGTGAGGTACGCTCAAGTCTTGTTGCCTCGATATAGCACCTCTCACGCTCCTCCTTCATAAGCTCGAGCTTGCGTTGGCATCTGCCGTCACCCTCGTTGGCACCCCTCTCGTAAAGCGAGATTGCGAGAGTATAGTCGGGCTCGCAAACCAGACCGCCGCGGAAAATATCGCCGAGGCTTTCGTATTCTCCCATTCCGCCGAGAGCCGCCGCACGTCTGTAGTATACGGTGGCAAGGCGGTTGTCACGCTCGGTAAATTCACCGCGGGAGTAAAGGTCACCAAGGCACTTGGCACCGAGAACCGAGCCACGCTCCATAGCCTCCTCCAGCATAGTGATACCCAGCTCCACGTTCTTTGTAAACTCAATTCCCTCGATGTGAAGCAGGGCGAGGAACACCTGACTGTCCCCGCCGCCGTATTCGGCGTATCTGTGGCACAGGGCGAGAAGCACCTTGGTGTATCCGTATTTTTTAGCCGCGGCAATAAGCCGCTCTGTTATTCTTCTCTTGTCTGTAAATTCGGGCATCGACGGGCGTGTGGCCCCCTCGACCACTGCACTGAGTCTGCGATGCAGCTTTACTGCGTGAAGTGGTACTCGGCCTATTCTGTCCATATACCATTTTGCCATTCTCTCGTTCTGCTCCACGCCGTCACCGTACAGATGTCTGCGTGCCATCTCGATTATGGCGTCGGTGTCATCCTCCTCGGCCAGCAGCGAGCAATAATATGCTGCGGTAGTCCTCTCCTTGTAGGCGGAATAGAGGGCAAAGGCGTCGGCGTATGCCTCTTTGCAGCCCATAAGGGCAGAGTACGCCAGCCAGAAGTCGCAGACAGCCCGATTTCCAACCGCCAGCCGTGAGTATCTGTATGCCGCGGTGGCGTCACCACGCTTCGCCGCCGAAAAGAAATATCTGATAGCCATATCAAGATCGCGGGGCAGAAGAATACCACGCTCGAGTATCAGGCCAAGCTCACGCTCACCCTCTGCAATTCCCAGGGCGGCGAGGAATTTGTATATCTCAACGGCGGAGATATAGTCGTTTTTCTGTATTGCCTCCTCCGCCTCGCGAAGCATATCGGCACATTCCCTTTCGCTAAGCTCGGGGGTGGTGTCGCACTCGGGACAGACCGTCACGAGCCCGTGATTTATCCGTCCGCATCGCTTGCATTTTATCATCTCGTCATCCTTTCGTCACTCTCACACTTTTTATGCTTTTATTTTACAACAATAATAAAGTTTTGTCAATGACGTAAATAATTTTTCGCTCCGCGGTAAAAATATAATTAACTCTAAAAAAGGAGATATATAATGTTTAATAACAAAAAGGGTAATATTTTGCGACATCCTTACGCTACACTTATGGTTATCGGCCTTGCCACCGCGGGTGCAATCACTATTGGCGACAAGATACGCTGTATGTGTCGCGGCGGCAGTCACTCGATTTCAAATATGATAAAGGGGATGAAGCCCGACTCCGATATGATGAATATCGATCGGTAAGGCGGTACGCAGAGAAGAGCAGGGCCGCCTCCACGACTAAAAGGCAGCTCGGCAAACCGACGCGGAGGCGGAGAGATTTTTTAAGAAAAAAGCACCTCGGTAGGATTTTCTCCACACCGTAGGTGCTTTTTTATGTATTTTGTTGCTTTTTTGAGGCAAACGCCACCTGATAATCTCCGTCAGTCGATAACGGTGGTGCCGTAATCAGCGAAGGTGATGGTGGATTCGCAATCCATAGAGATGCCGTTTCTCGTGATCACGCAGGTGTAGACAAGCTTCTCGGGCTTGCCGTCCTTGAAGGTAAGGGTGGCGGTCTTTGCGTTAACGCCGAGGGATGCTATCTTCATCGTACCCGTAAGATTGTAGGTCTTGGTCTCCTTGTCGTAGGTAAAGATGCCGAATTTCAGCATATCCTGTATAGACTTTACCAGGCTTGCTCTGGTAGTCTCTGCAACAGGGCCTGTGGCAGAGTCGGTCTTGGTTACACCGCCCGAGGTTATCGATACGTGAACCTCATCCTCGGTGAACTTGTAAATAACCAGGCTGATGGCAGAGGCCGAAACGTTCTGTGCATCGACGTAGGCTCTCTCCTTGTAGGTGAAGTTGATGAAGTTCTCCTCTGCAAAGGCTGTGCTCCATCCCGTATAGTCAAGGCCGTGGAATATAATGGGAGATTCGGTTTTACCGTTACAAACCGAGCAGGTGCGGGTCAGAACACCGTCTGCCTCCTGGGTTGCCTTGGTCGTTATCTCGCCTGCGTCGAGGCTGTGCTTCTCAAGGCCTTCTACCTCGGTGCAGTCGGGATTCGTGCAGGCGTGCCAATGATATTCCTCATCGTAGGTCCATTCCTCAGAGAATTTGCAGAAATGGAAGCAGGAGGTAAGGCTCATAAGGCTTGTAAGAATGATGCAAGCAACGAGTAAAAGTGAAATTCTTCTTTTCATTTTGTATCTTCTTTATATTTGTAGTTAAAAAACGCAAAAAAGCTTAAAATGTAACAATATGACAATTATTGTTTACAAAAGTGCTTACAGGTGCAGAACTCTGTCCTTTATCTCGCTTGTTCTGCCCTGATTCCAGTATTGTGTTCCGATATA
>JAZQDF010000145.1:0-1754 GCA_045546635.1 Eubacteriales bacterium | reverse complement strand
CCTCAAGGTCTGCCTGCAGCCTCTCACAAACGGCGGAGGCAAAGACAGGGTAGTGGCAGGATTCCGTAGAATTACATCCGCAGTCAGTCACCTCGTAGCCGAGATTGGTAAGATGCGTGATAACCTTACCCTTAAGCTCATATCCCGCACTGTCAGCACCGATAATAATCTTTCTCATCATTCCTTTTCCTCCTGCTTTTTTGCCGCCTCACGCTCGAGTCTTTCACGCTCGGCCTGGGGCATTCTTAAATATGTGGGGGAAAGCTCTCTGTCGCTTACCGTCTCACCCCTGTCAAATTTTCTCTTCGCTACCTTGGCGACCGACGCCGCGTTTTCAAGTATCAGCAGCTCGGGGGTATCAGCAATAGTTATCCCCGCCTTCTCAAGTCCGCTCTTCGCTACCGCATACCCGTCACCCGAGAGGTAGATGTCCTGGCCCTCATACCGACGAAGCTCCTCGGCAAGCTCGGATATTGCAATTGCCCTGTCCTCGCACAGCCTTGTCATCTCACCTCCGTCACAGCGGAAGGATGCGGTGTATACCTGGCCTCGTCTTGCATCCATACAGGGAACTATTATACCTCTGAGGCCTCTGAGATTTTCTGCCAGGGCCTCAAGGGTGGATACGCTGACGCAGGGAATATCTCTGCCGAAGGCAAGCCCCTTGATGAGCGAAACGCCGATCCTTACACCGGTAAAGGAGCCGGGGCCTGTGGACGTGGCGTAAAGCTCAATGTCCGAGAAGCCAAGCTTCAGAGACCGCAGTATATCCTCTGCCATAGGCAGAAGCAGCTCGCTCTGAGTAAGTCCGTTATCTATATTATAGCAGGCAAGAACACGCTCGTCCTCGCACACCGCCACCGACGCCACCTTTGCCGTGCCGTCAAATGCAAGAATTTTCATCGATCTCTATCCTTCTTTCGTCAGCATTACCCGAAACACGCGATATGGTCACGAAGATAGCCCCCTCGGGAATCTCTCCCTCGATATTCTCCGACCACTCGGCGATACAGTAGCCCTCGGCCTCGATATAATCGTCGTAGCCGATAGAGTACAGATCGTCACCGTCGCTGATTCTATACATATCAAAGTGATATATGCTCACCCGTCCGCGGTGCTCGTTTACAATGGTGTAGGTGGGGCTCTTCACTCCCGATATACCAAAGTAGGAGGCAAAGCCTCGTGTGAAGGCGGTTTTGCCAACACCCATCTCCCCTCGCATAGCGATGAAGGCACGGGTGATGCCCGCTCTGTCAAGCCTCTCGGCGAGGGCCGCACCGACTCTCTCGGTCTCCTCTGCCGATCTTGTAACGTATGTCATAATACTTATTTTTCCTTTGTGATTCGTTCTATCTTATCTCGCGAAGATAGTCCTCGCAGGACTCACCGAGAAGGAAGCGGAGCATCGCCTTGTACTCGGCCTCTGCATTCTGCCTCTCTTTTTCGCTCATTTTTGTATTTTTTGTCGCTTTGATAAGAGTATTCTTCGGCGTATTCTCCGGGTCTGTAAGCTCGAGAGCCATAACGCTGTAGCCACCCGCACGCAGTCTTGCAAGACGCAGGGCGTCGGTTATCGCCTCGCACAGCTTGCCCGACAGATGGGGATATCTTGTGACGAATTCAAGCTCGCTCGCCACTACCTTGCCGTTAAGATATCTGTGACAGCAGGGGGTGGAGAGTATAATATCCGCACCCAGTCGCATCGCCGTATCAAGCACGATGTCGGTAGCGATATCGCAGGCGTGAAGCGAGAT
>JAZQDF010000144.1:0-4667 GCA_045546635.1 Eubacteriales bacterium | reverse complement strand
AGAAGATTTACAATCAATGCAAATTCTTATAGCTAAAGCGAGGCAAGAAACTGGGTTTGCATCCGGTTCGGATGCAAAAAAAGAGAACCGATCATAAAGATCGGTTCTCTTTTTATGGCAGCGGAACTAGGATTCGAACCCAGACATACAGAGTCAGAGTCTGCTGTGCTACCTTTACACAATTCCGCTATTGCTTTGACGCTCGTATATTTTAGCACAAAGAAATCTGTTTGTCAATACTTTTTTGTAATTTTTCTCAGGATAAAATAATATTTTTTCGGTTGCGTCGCTTTTAGACTTGCCAAAAGGCTTTTTTTGTGCTACAATAGGGGGCGTAAATACATAATAAGGAAATAATTATGAAGAAGACAAAGCTTTTGTGGACGCTGTTTTCCACGCTGTTTAAAATTGGTCTGTTCACCTTCGGCGGCGGCTACGCTATGCTTGCCCTGCTGGAGAGCGAGCTTGTGGAGAAGAAGGGCTGGCTTGAGAAGGATGAATATCTTGATATGGTGGCTATTGCCGAATCCACCCCCGGCCCCATCGCCATAAACTGTGCCACCTACGTGGGCTTTAAGCAGGGCGGTGTGCTCGGCTCAGCGGCGGCAACCCTGGGTGTCGTGATGCCTTCGTTTATAATAATATACGTGATCTCGCTGTTTCTCGATGCCTTCCTGACCTTTGAGCTTGTGTCCTACGCCTTCCGCGGTATTCAGGCGGGCGTGGTATATCTCATTTTGTCGGCGGGCGTTAGGATGCTTCGCTCGATGAAGAAGGATGCGATGTCCGTCTCCATCTGCGTCGGCGTGCTTTTACTTATGCTGGTGCTGTCGGCTCTGGCGGTGGATTTCTCGGCTATACTCTTTATACTTATCTCGGGTGCGGTAGGTCTGTCGGTATGGGCGGCACGCCGTATGATGAATAAGAGAGGGGAGGGCGAGAAATGATACTGCTTAAGCTCTTTGCTACCTTCTTTGAGATCGGTCTCTTTACCTTTGGCGGCGGATACGCTATGATCTCGCTGGTTATGGAGAAGACGCTTGCCAACGGCTGGCTTACCGAGGCCGAGCTGCTTAATATGATCGCGGTGTCCGAGTCCACGCCTGGTCCGATTGCAGTTAATATGGCTACCTTCGTCGGTTCAAGCCAGGCGGGCATACTTGGCTCGGCGGCGGCTACACTTGGCGTAGTCCTGCCCTCGTTTATTATCATTCTGCTCATCAGTGCGGTGATGAAGAACTTCCTGAAGTATAAGGGCGTGCAGGCCTTTCTCTCGGGAGTCCGTCCCTGCGTGGTTGCACTTATTCTGGGAACGGGAGTTACCCTCCTTCTCAGCACACTCTTCAGCTTTAAACAGATAGCCGACTATATACCTACGGCCGATATCCGCGGCATAGCTATATTTGGCTCGGCGGTTGTGTTTTCGCTTGTGTTCAAGAGGATAAAGGGCAAGAAGCCCTCGCCCATACTCGTAATCCTTCTGTCGGCTGTATTGGGTATGATCCTGTACTCCATCGGGGCGTAAAACAACGAAAAAATGCAAAAAATCGATGTAAACAAATGTTTGCAAACAATTGTTTACATCAAATAAGAAAGGCCGGGGAAAATGATCCCCGGCCGTTTTCTCGCCTTATATTAGGCGTGCGTGCACGCACGTGTATATAATATATTGTAGCAAAGTGCAAGGGGTGCGTTTTTATCCTTGGCGTCTGTTTGCGGGAGGAAGCAGTGTGCCACCGTCCGAAAAGCCTTGAAAATCCTTGAAAAGTAAGGAATTCTTCACCTCAAAACACCGCTTTTTGTAAATAAAAGTTTACGCTAATATGGAAGCCAATCAGCCCTTTTTGGCGATGAAATTGGTTCTGTACACCTTCTCGCAGGCGGGGGTACCGTATTCCGACCTGCCGAGTGCGATGCTTTTTACGAGAAAGGCGGCGTTTCTTCCCAGATTTCTCATAGTCTGCATACCCTCCTCGTCGAGAGCAGCCTCCTCACCGTTCGATCCGTGCACCTGGTTCCAATAGGTGGAGCTTACCACGGGCATACCCGATATGGTGAAATATTTGTTAAGCAGGTCGAAGGACGCCGTGCATCCTCCCCTTCTTGCACAGACGACGGCCGCCCCCACCTTCCATTTCTTGTCGAAGCGTGTGCTGTAGAAGAGCCTGTCGAGAAAGCTGATGACCGCTCCCGTCGGGGATGCGTAGTGGACGGGCGAGCCGACAATGATGCCGTCTGCCTCCTCAAATTTCCTTGCTACCTCGTTCACAGCGTCGTCGTGGACGCATTTTCCGTTCGTAAAGCAATAGCCGCAGCCCATACAGCCGTGCAGGGCAAGATGGCCGACCTGGATCATCTCGCTGTCTACTCCCTCCTCGGCGAGAGTGCGGGCCACCTCGCTTAACGCGGCGTAGGTGGTGCCCCTCTTATGCGGACTTCCGTTGATAAGCAATACCTTCATAATTTTTCTCCTTCAAGGGTTTATGGTGTTTTTTTGTCTTTCTGTAAGCATTATACCACGCCGAGATCGGGATTTCAACCGTATATTTCGTTCTTTTTGACGAGAATGGGGTGTTTTTTTTGTGAATTTTAACAAATATTTTCATAAAAATTAAAAATTATTAAATTTTCTATTGAAAAATATTATTGTGTGTGATATAATAGCGATGCAAAATTATTATTATACGCGTATTGTATATATAAACAAAAGCGACAAGGGGAGGTTGCCGATGCTTTTTATCAGAGCCGCGGATAATAAGAACCGCAGGCAGCCGCCTGCAAGAATACAGTCCGATTCCGAGTCGGGCGGGACGGAGATCTGCCTATGAGCGTTATTATCGGAATAGATATTGGCGGCAGCAGCACGAAGATCGTTGGATTTTCGTCAAAGGGCAAGGAATGGGAGCTTATCGAGCCCCAGATCATCAAGGCCAACGATCCCGTAACCGCAACCTACGGTGCCTTCGGTAAGTTTACCGACGAGAACAACCTTGGTATATCGGATATTTCCAAGGTTATGATGACCGGCGTGGGTGCATCCCACGTCAAGAACAGCCTTTACGGTCTTAAGTGCCTGCGTGTCAACGAGTTTGACAGCATCGGCAGGGGAGGAACCTATCTCTCCGGACTTTCCGAGGCCCTGGTCGTCAGTATGGGTACGGGAACGGCAATGGTCCACGCGAGAGCCGACGGTACGATGAGATACCTTGGCGGTACCGGTGTGGGCGGAGGAACGCTGGTTGGACTTTCGAAGCTTTTGCTTAATGCCGAGTCCATCGGCAATATTGAGAAAATGGCAGAGCGTGGCAGCCTTGACAACATAGACCTTCGCATTAAGGATATGACGACAAGCAGCTCGCTGACACAGCTTGAGGGAGATCTTACGGCGGCAAACTTCGGTATGCTTTCCGATCTCGCCGACAAGGACGATATTGCTCTCGGAATTATGAACCTGGTCTTCGAGACGGTGGGTATGGTATCCATATTCGCGGCACGCTCGGTTGGGGCGAAGGACGTAATTCTTACGGGTAACGTAACGAGGCTTGCACATTGCAGGCGTAAGTTTGATGAATTTAACAATCTCGAGGTCGGACGGGGACTTAATTTCCTGATCCCCGAGCGTGCGAGATTCTCCACCGCCATCGGTGCGGCAATGATTGGAATGCGGTGGGGTGACAAGTAATGAATATAATGCGATTTGTCGTGCCGAAAAGCCTGGTTGAATTCGTTACGGTGGACAGCACCGTGCGTCAGGCACTTGAGAAGATGCGTTTTCACAGATACGTTGCCATTCCCGTCATTGACGGCGAGGGTAAATACGTCGGAACGCTGAGAAACGATGATATTTTATCGTATTTTCTTGACGGAGGCAGGTTTGATACCAGATCTGCCGAGCGGGATAAGATCACCGAAATACTTGACGGAGCCTATACTCCGCCGGTGTACCACAGCTCCTCGATGGAAGAGCTCATCGAGAGGGTAAGGGAGCATAACTTCGTTCCCGTGGTTGATGATCGAGGCTGCTTCGTTGGGATAATTTTACGAAGAGATATACTGAACTTTTTGTTCGACCATTACAGTAAAAACGAGAAAAGGGGGGGAATTGATGGCTGACAAGGAAAAAAATATGCCAATAGAGGATCCCAAGAATCTTGAAAGCGAAATAATGGACGTCAATTCTGCAGAGGAGCCCGTTGAGGAGGCAGTTGAAGAGACTGCCGCTGAGGAAGCCGTAGCAGAGGAGATCGCTCCCGAGGTCGAAGAGCAGACACCTGCAGAGGATACCGCAGAGGAGGCACCCGTCGAGGAGCCTGCCGAAGAGGAAGCTGCCGAGCAGGCTGCAGAGCAGCCCGTTGAGGAAGAATCGGCTGAGGAGCCCGGAGAGGAATCTGCCGAGGAAGAGCCTGCCGAGTCCGGCGAGGCTTACGTTGTAAGCCCTGAGGATTATGAGCCTTCGAGCTACGACGATCTTGGCTACGAGCCGGCAGAGGTTGAGCCTGCCCTGGAGACTCCCGCAGAGGAGCCTGTTGCCGAGACCGAGGTCGAGGCTGCTTCGGGCGAACCGACCGATGAGCCCGTTGAGGCGGCTGCCGAGCCCGTTGCGGAGGAGGCTGCTGCAGAGGAGTCGATTGAGTCCGAGCCCGCGGCCGAGGCTGATGAGCCTGCTG
>JAZQDF010000143.1:0-8259 GCA_045546635.1 Eubacteriales bacterium | reverse complement strand
CCGTTACGGCAGAACCACCATTTGCAACGTTTATTACGATACAGACAGCTATCGCCTCATCCGTCGCTCTATCGAAAAGCCTGCGTATAAGGAAAAGCTGAGGATAAGAAGCTATCAGCTTGCGACTCCCGACACAGCGGTTTTCGTCGAGCTGAAGAAGAAATACGACGGCGTGGTTTATAAGCGACGCTTGGCTCTTCCCGAGTCGGTTGCAACCGATTGGCTATCGGGAAGAATATCCGCTCCCACCGACACACAGATAAGTCGGGAGATAGATTACTTCAACTCCTTCTACGGCGGCCTCTCGCCGAGGATGTTTCTCTCTTATGAGAGGGAGGCCTTTTATATGAGAGAGGGCGGAGATTTTCGCGTTACCTTTGACGATAATATACTCTGTCGCAGCAGCGATATTTCGCTCTGTAAGGACGCCTTCGGTTACTCTCTTTTACCCGCTGACAGACGCCTTATGGAGATCAAGTGCGGGGGTGCGGTCCCTCTTTGGATGGTAAAGATACTGTCGGAGGAGAGAATATACAAGACCTCATTCTCAAAATACGGCAGGGCGTATATCGACACCGTCCTTCACGAGCCTGACGTCCCCTATATTACATACGAAAAGGAGATAACATTAAATGCAGTCATTTAACGATTTATTCAAGGGGCTTTTTGACTCCGAGCTTGCATACGTTATCAGCATCACCGATTTCCTGATCTGTATTGGCTCGGCACTTGTGCTGGGAATACTTTTGGCCATAGCCTTTTCCTACCGTGCCAGATTTACCAAGAGCTTTATTATGACTCTCGCACTTCTGCCGGCCATCGTTTGCGTGGTAATTATGATGGTAAACGGCAACATCGGTGCGGGCGTAGCGGTCGCAGGTGCATTCAGCCTGGTTCGCTTCCGTTCTGCTCCCGGCACCGCAAGGGAGATCGCCGCGATCTTTCTCGCGATGGGCACCGGACTTATATGCGGAATGGGGTATATTGGCTTTGCGGTTCTCTTCACTCTGATTATGGGTATACTCTTCGCACTCTATAACCGCTTTGATTTCGGTCTCAACCGCAGATTTGCAGTAAATAAGAGCATCAGGATCACCATTCCCGAGGATCTTGATTATACCACCGTCTTTGACGATATTTTCAAGGAATATACCAGCGAGTGTCAGCTGGTTAAGGTAAAGACTGTCAATATGGGCAGTATGTTCAGACTTACGTACAGCGTCACCCTTCGTGACGCATCGAAGGAGAAGGAGCTTATTGATAAGCTCCGTACGAGAAACGGTAATCTTGAGATTATGGTTTCGCGGGAGGAAGCACAGAGCGGCGAGCTTTGATGGAGGAGAAAATATGAAAAAGAAAATAGTAGCACTTATTCTCTTTACGACTCTTTTATTGACGGCTTGTATTAATAACAACAAGGGCGGCCCCGATGATATGGGCGGCCCGGGCCACCAGGGCGGCGATGCTCCCGGCCCTCAGACTCCCGGTGCGGATATAGGCAGCGATGACAGCTCCTACGGTGACAGCCTCTCCGACCTCGGTGCATACGACGGACTCTTTGAGGGGGGGACGAGCGACCTCGTGATCAAATGCGTTTCGGGTACTCAGGGATGCTATAAGGTCGAGGGCAGCACCATAATATTCACACCCGTCAGTGCCGAGTCGGTTTATTCCATCTCGGGCAGGTTCGCGGGCAATATTGTAATCAATACGGGCAACAGCTATAAGTTCGAGCTGGAGCTTTCGGGCTTCTCCCTGATCTGTGACAGCACGAACCCCATTACCGTTTTCAGCGGTGACGAGGTGTCCATCCAGGCGAAGAAGAATACGAACAACTATATTTACGATCGCCGTGCCGCGATTCCCGATACCGACACCGATTCTATATCGGGTGCGATCTATTCCGAGGTCGATCTTGAGATCTCGGGCAAGGGCAAGCTTTTTGTTGTATCAGAGGGCAATAACGGTATTCACTCTAAAAAAGATCTTCAGGTCAAGAACCTTGACCTTACCGTAAGCTGTAAGGACAACGCCCTTAAGGGTAATGACAGCGTCGAGCTGGAGGCGGCGACCTGTACTCTTATTGCCAGCCTCGGTGACTGTATCAAGACCTCCAACAGCGATATTTCGAGCAAGGGAAATCAGCGTGGCACCGTCTCTGTAAACGGCGGCAGCTATGATCTTTACGCCGCTTGCGACGGCATAGATGCGGCATACGACGTTGTAATGGGCGGCTCGGATACAAGCATCAATATCTATACCGACAGATACTCCAACTACTCCGAGGAGGTCGTTTCGGTTGCAGATGATCTGTACTACATCCGCTTCAATCAGAGCGGATATACCTATTCGGTAAAATATTATAACTCGGAGGATGATTACACCTGGGTAAACGCCGAGTATCACTCTACCGCCTCGGGCGGAATGAGTCAGTATCACTATTATTCCTTCCCGAAGAGCTCGGATTATTCCAAGCTTCAGTTCTATGTCTATTCTTCCGATATGGAGCAGGGACAGGATGCCGAGTATCTCGTTGCGTCCGATCTGATCACTCCCTCGGAGGCATACGATACGATCTACCTTACCTCCCGCGGCGGCTATATCTATTACGATTGGACTAACTATTCCACCACCGTATCAGGCAGCAGACCCGGCGGTCCCGGTGGCCCCGGCGGCGGAATGAACGACGGCAATGCCGAGAAGAGCGATCACTCTGCTAAGGGCATTAAGGCGGCGAACTCCATCACCCTGAATGACGGAGCCCTTAATATCAAGTCCTATGACGACTCAATCCACGCGAAGAATGATTCTGCCCTTGAGAACGGCAAGACCGCTCTCGGCAGCGTTACCGTAAACGGCGGCAGCCTTACCCTCTACTCTAACGACGATGGCGTTCACGCCGACGGCGAGCTTAAGATAAATAACGGTAGCGTCAGCGTTATGAACGCCTATGAGGGCATCGAGGGAAGCACCGTAGCTATTCTTGGCGGCAGCGTCAGGGTTATCGCTCGGGACGATGGCATTAACGCCACCTTCACCTCTGGCACAACCATTACCGTTGGCGGCGGTGATCTCTATATCTATTGCGGTGGCGACGGCATCGACTCTAACAGCCGTACCTCCTACTCCGGCATAGCCTTTACGGGCGGCAGATCGGTTATTATCTCCACCTCGGGCGGCAACTCCGCTATTGATAGCGAGGCAGGGTATAAGTATACAGGCGGCTCTGTGGTTGCAATAATGCCTCGCGGTGCTATGACGGGCGAGGCCACCAAGTGTCAGAGCTTCTCGTCCATCGGTGTCAGCACCTCGATTTCGGTGACAAAGGGCGAATATCTCGTTTGCACCGTCGGTAGTGACAGGCTGACTCTTAATATGCCCGCCACGATCTCGGGCACCGCAATTATGCTGGGCAGCTCGGGTGCATCCGCTACTGTAAAGGATAGTGACAGTCACGGTCTTTCCGAGGGCCAGCTTGTTTGGGAATAAAAAAAGGACGGCATCCGCCGTCCTTTTTTGCTATGCATAGTCTTGGTTTATTACCTCTGCCAGCGGTAAAAACAGAATCGCTATCCCGCCCCATAGTAGAGTAAATGGCAGGCATATCTGCCCGAGAATATTCATCGGCATACTACTGTAATCCCATACTCCGAGCCCGAGCCATAGGTTGAATATCACCCCGAAGATAAACTCAACCGCCGTCACGCCAATGGCACACACCGCCGCCTTTATAAGAATGCTCCGTCCCCGAAGCCACCCCGCCACCAGCGAGAAAATGACGAAGCACAGCCCACCTGCCAGCATCATTGACCAGTGCGTCCTCCCACGCCATATTACCTCAATTGCCGCATATCCCACCGCCCCTATAGTAAATAATAAGGAATACTTTTTTATCCACCGTCTTGGCATTTTCCACCCACCTGTTTTTATGGTATTATCTCCACTTTCCCAAAATAAATGCAAAATGCCGATGCGAAAAAATAAAAAGACCAACTGCAAGGGCTGGTCTGATATAGCTCTACTATATTGAGGGCAGGGGTAGCAAGGTATTTGCCGTTGGCGAATATACCCACGCCCTGCGCCTGACAAACGAGCTTGTCGATCTTCGTTCGGGGTATGTGAACTTACTCTCGCTACGCGAGATAAGTCCAAATCTGCTTACCTGAGCAACAAAAGAGACCAACCGCAAGGGCTGGTCTCTTTTGTTGGCAGGGGTAGCAAGATTTGAACTTACGAATGAGGGAGTCAAAGTCCCTTGCCTTACCGCTTGGCGATACCCCTATAAAATACTTTCAATATTTTATCATAAATAAAGTAATATGTCAATAACTTTTAGAAAAGTTTTGCTTCGCGAAAAAACAACCTCCAACACTAAAGGCCCTGCCGAGCTCACGTTCTATATATCCACCTTTTTCTTTATTTCATCTTGAAACTTGCTATTTATTATGCTATAATGTAAATGTAAAAGAATGCCTATTTGGTTTTCAGGATAATTATTAAAGGGTTTACTGATATATATGAGATTTACTTGCCCGAAATGCGGTGAAAAATTGAATATTGAAGAAAATCGGGCAGTCTGTCCTGCGGGACATTCCTACGACAGGGCTCGCGGCGGATATTACAACCTTCTGCTCGGTCATACGGGTGGCACCCACGGTGATAATCGTGAGATGGTTCTCGCACGCCGTGCCTTCCTCGGCGGCGGGTATTACGAGCCTCTTGCCAGATGGCTTGGCGGTCTTGCCCTTGAGTATACGCCGAGGGACGGCTGTCTTCTTGACGCCGGGGCAGGTGAGGGCTACTACACCGACCTTATCGAGCGTACCCTCTTTGAGCAGAACGGTACAAGCGACGTGTCCGCCTTTGACATCTCCAAGGACGCCGTACGCGAGATCTCGAAGAAAAACCCCCGCATCTCCCTTGCCGTTGCTGGCTCCTATCACATTCCCGCACCCGACGGCGAGTTTGACACCCTGATAAACACCTTCTCGCCTCTCGCCCTTACCGAAACCCTTCGCGTGCTGAAGAGGGGCGGCCATTTCATTATGGCGATTCCGGGTGAGATGCATCTCTTCGAGCTTAAGGCGGCAATATATGACACACCCTATAAAAACGAGGTTATGGACACCGCACTTGAGGGATTTCAGCTTGTTATGGACGAGCCTCTGACGTATAAATTCGTGCTTGACTCGCCCGAGAAAATTCGAAGTCTCTTTATGATGACGCCCTACGCCTATCGTACAAGGCCCTCGGACAGGGCGAAAATTGATAGTCTCTCAACCCTTGAATGCACCGCGGACTTCCGCGTTTTCGTATATAAAAAGCTTTGAATTTGGAGTAAAAAATGGATACAACTCACGGAAAATATCTTGGCGTCGACTACGGTGACAAGCGTACAGGCATTGCCGAGTGCGACATCTCGGGTATGCTGGCAAGCGGCATTTGTACCGTCAGCGAGGGCGGAATGCGAAATACAGCCATCCGCGTGGCAAAGGAAGCCGAGGCACGCTGCTGTAAAAGAATAATAATCGGCCTGCCGAAGAATATGGACGGCAGCGAGGGCGAGCGTAGTCAGGTCATCCGTGCCTTCGCCGCACTTGTGGCCGAGTATACCGATATTCCCATTGATTTCTTTGACGAGCGTATGACTACTATGGTGGCATACCGCTTCCTCGGTCAGACGGGTACCTACGGCAAGAAGCGTAAGGACGCCGTTGACACACTCTCTGCCGAGATCATATTGCAGGGCTATATTGACCGCGAGCGTGCCCTTCGCGGCTGATGAAAGGTTAGAAAAATGAAGAAACGTGTTCTTATAATTTATACCGGTGGCACCATCGGAATGAAGAAAACCAATAAGGGCTATGCACCCATATCGGGCTTTCTCGGTCAGGCAATCTCTGCTATCGAGGATATGAAGAGCAGCTCTGCTCCCGACTGGACTCTCCACGAAATGTCCCCCCTCCTTGACTCCTCGGATATGGCGGTTAAGGAGTGGAACAAGATCGCCTCGGTGATCTACGAAAATTACTCGGCATACGACGGCTTCGTCGTCCTCCACGGCACCGACACTATGGCGTATACCGCCTCGGCTCTGTCCTTCATCCTTGACGGACTTGATAAGCCTGTCGTGCTTACAGGCTCGCAGATTCCTCTCTCCGAGATCAGAAGCGACGGCAGGGATAACCTGATCACCTCTATGCTAATCGCGGCAGAGGGCGTGGTTCCCGAGGTCTGCCTCTACTTCAGCGGCAAGCTCCTTCGCGGAAACCGTGCGGTCAAGATGAGTGCCGACGGCCTCGTCGCCTTCGATTCGCCAAACTACCCCCACCTTGCCGATGTGGGCATATCTATAAAATATAATCATCCCGCCATCCGCAGAAAGCCGACCGCACCTCTTAAAATGCAGCCTCTCTCTGCCGTACCGATCGGCGTTCTGAAGGTCTTTCCGGGCATCCAGTTCGGACTCTTTGAGTCGATTATGACAGACAAGCTGTCGGGTATCGTCCTTGAGACCTTCGGTGCGGGCAACATTCCCTCCGACGGCGGCTCGCTCATCCCCATAATTTCCCACGCCTTTGAATCGGGCTCGGTCATCACCGTCTGCTCGCAATGTCCTGCAGGAACGGTGTCCCTCGGTGCCTATGAAACAAGCTCGGCTCTTAAGGCGGCGGGTGCTGTCAGCGGCTTTGATATGACTACTGAGGCCGCTGTTGCCAAGCTCTATTATCTCTTCAGCCTTGATATCGGTATTGACGAGATAAAGGCACGTATGGAGCAGGATCTTCGCGGTGAGATGACCTCCGTCTAATCACATAATTATAGCATTTTACCCGACTTTTTCTTTGAAAAATTATATTTATTCATTTATTCCTCCTTTGATGAATACTCTTTCTTAGGAGGTAAATCAAATGAAGAAAATTCTATCACTAATAATAGCTCTCTGCCTTTTTGCATCACTCGCCTCCTGTAGCCCCGAGCGTGATGCATACTCTATGCTAAGCGAGCTTGTCACAACCTACGGTGCCGAGGGGGTTATTTATCATCCCGCCGCAACCGAGGGTGAGGCGGGCTTCGTTTACGACGGACTGCTGCAAAAAATATATCTTTATTCGGGCGTCTTTCCCGAGGATTACGCAGTCTTTCTTAACAGCCGACACGACTCCTCCTCCGAGTGCGGCGTGTTTATCTGTACCGATGCCGAGATGCTCGGTGCGGTGGAGGAGATGTGCCTTGAGCGTATAGCCCTGCTGTGCCGGAATGACAGCCGTGCCTTTGTCAAGCGGTACGGTATGACCGTCTTTTATTCCACGATGCAGGATAGGGAGCGGGCAGAGAAAATATTCAACGAAATTATCAGATAATTAAGGTCAGGAACATAATATGAAAATTCAGGAAGTTATACTTTGTAAATTCGGCGAGGTGGTTCTGAAGGGGGCCAACCGTCAGAGCTTTGAGTCCCAGCTTATTAAGGAGCTTCGCCGCAGAGCCAGCCCCTACGGCGTATTTAAAATCTATTTCAAGCAGTCTACCGTCTACGTAGAGCCCACCGACGAGCTTTGTGATATGGACGGAATGTACGAGGCGGCGAAGAAGGTGTTCGGCATCGTTGGCGTTAACCGTGCCGCCGTATGCGAGAAGAATATGGACAGCATTATGGCTATGGCAAGAGAGTATCTTCCCGAGAAGCTTTCTGGTAAGCGTACCTTTAAGGTGGATGCTAAACGCTCGGATAAGCGTTTCCCCTTGAAGTCTCCCGAGATTTCAAGAGAGATCGGCGGCGTTATCCTCTCCACCGTACGCGGTATAAAGGTTGACGTTCACAACCCCGACGTTACCGTTACGGTAGAGGTTCGTGACGAGCACGCGTATATCAGGGCAGGGCAGGAGCCTGGTGCAGGCGGCCTACCTCTTCGCTCGGCAGGACGCGGTCTGCTTCTTCTTTCGGGTGGCATTGACTCCCCCGTTGCGGGCTGTATGATGGCGAAGCGTGGTATGGAGATCGAGGCACTTCACTTTGAGTCCTTCCCCTATACCTCCGAGCGTGCGAAGGAGAAGGTTATGCAGCTGGCACAGGAGATGTGTGAGTTCTGCTCCAAGATCCACGTTCACGTTATCTCCCTGACTCATATTCAGGAGGAGCTGCGTGATAAGTGTCAGGAGGACTATTTCACCATCCTTCTCCGTATCTTTATGATGCGACTTGCCGAGAGATGTGCGACGGCATATAAGTGTCACGCACTCATCACGGGCGAGAGC
>JAZQDF010000142.1:0-2222 GCA_045546635.1 Eubacteriales bacterium | reverse complement strand
CATCCCGCAAGAATTGAGGAGATGGTTGAGAAGGCACGCCGCGACGTCGACGTCGAGATCAAGAAGGCGGGCGAGAAGGCTATCTTCGAGACAGGCGTACACGGTCTGCACCCCGAGCTTATTAAGCTGCTCGGTAGAATGAAGTACCGTACCTCCTACGGTCAGAACGCACTCCGTCACTCTATAGAGGTTTCTATGCTGTCGGGTGTTATGGCTGAGGAGATGGGCGTTGACGCAACCCAGGCACGCAGAGCAGGTCTGCTTCACGATATCGGTAAGGCTATTACCGCCGAGGTCGACGGCTCTCACGTTCAGCTCGGTGTTGACATCGCCACAAAGTATCGCGAGAACAAGGATATTATCCACGCCATCCAGGCACACCACAACGATATCGAGCCCAAGAGCGTGCTTGACTTCATCGTCCAGGCTGCCGACGCTATCAGTGCGGCAAGACCGGGTGCAAGACGCGAGGACGTTGAGAATTACATTAAGCGACTTCAGAAGCTTGAGGAGGTTGCAGGCGACTTTGAGGGCGTTGAGAAGACCTTCGCTATTCAGGCAGGACGTGAGGTAAGAATTATGGTCAAGCCCGAGGTTATCTCCGACGATAAGATGAAGATCCTTGCAAGAGATATCGCCAAGAAGATCGAGGATTCGCTTGACTATCCCGGTCAGATCAAGGTATCTGTTATCCGCGAGTCGCGTCATGTGGATTATGCTAAATAAATTTGCGAATTGCTGCGGAGTTTTCACGTTCGACGTAGGTTAATTGGCCTATCGCGTAAAAATCCTTGCACTTCATTAAAATTTGTTTTCGCATAAAATCACCTTAATACAAAATAAAAGGGGCTTTCACAAGCGTGAGGGCCCCATAAAAATTCAAAATTTGCATCGGGGACAGACCCGAATAGAAAGTCTTTTTAATGAAAATTTTAGTTATCGGAGATGTGACAAGTCCCTCGGGAATTGAGCATCTCAAGAGAAATCTCTGGAAATTCAGAGAGGCGAACAAGATCGATTTCTGTATCGTAAACGGTGAGAACGCCTCCTTCGTTACGGGCATCTCGCCCGAGCTTGCCGAGGTGTTGCTTCGCTCGGGTGCAGACTGCATCAGCGGAGGAAATCACACCCTCCGCAACAGACGTGCCTATACCTATCTCGACGACACCGCCGAGATGCTTCGTCCCGTTAATTTTGGCGATGACGCACCGGGGCGGGGATATACCATCCTTGACTGTAACGGCTATCGTATTCTCGTAATCAACGCTCTCGGCAGGGTGTATATGAATCCCCCCCTGGCTTCCCCCTTTACCCATATCGACAGGGTGCTTGCGAGCGAGGAGGGAAAATACGATTTTGCCGTTCTTGATATTCACGCCGAGGCTACGGGTGAGAAGCTGGCGGTGGGCTATGCCTACGACGGCATAATAAACGTTGTGTTCGGCACCCACACCCACGTGCAGACCGCCGACGGCAAAATATTACCAAACGGTACGGGATATATCAGCGACGTAGGTATGTGCGGCGAGAGCGATGGCGTGCTTGGAATGGATCCCGAGGTGGTGGTGCTTCGTATGAGGACGAGCCTGCCCTACAGCTTTAAGGCGGCGTCGGGAAAATGCCACGCCGACGGCGTGATTTTTACACTTGATAATTCATCGGGCAGGGTGACGAAGGTCGAGCCTGTCGGATTTTGATCCATACGTATCGGCAAAATGCCGAAATCTACAGAAAGGTCTTAAGAAATGGAGCTTAAAACTAAGGTTGCGGTAATCGGTGCGGGCCACGCAGGTATAGAGGCCGCCCTGGCATCTGCCAGAATGGGTATTGATACCGTTTTATTCACTACAAATCTTGACGCGGTAGGAAATATGCCCTGCAACCCCTCCATCGGCGGTAGTGCGAAGGGACATCTTGTCTTTGAGATAGACGCCCTTGGCGGTGAGATGGGCTACGCGGCAGACCTTTCCACAATACAGTCCCGCACTCTTAATTTAGGTAAGGGTGCCGCCGTCCACTCAAAGCGAGTGCAGGCGGACAGGGCAGAGTACAAGCGTGTGATGAAGCGTACGCTTGAAGGGGAGAAAAATCTTCGTCTTGTCCAGGCGGAGATAGTAGATATACTTACCGCCGACGAGGGCGGCAGGGTGTGCGTGACGGGTGTCCTCACCTCCCTTGGTGAGATATGAAGTCGGATCGTAGCCATGTCGTTCTGTGAGCCA
>JAZQDF010000141.1:0-4651 GCA_045546635.1 Eubacteriales bacterium | reverse complement strand
TTGGCAAAGATGGGACCGCGGTTGAATTTGGTCTCAAGTCTGCCGTTCTCATCCTTCTCGACGATGTTCGCACCGGTAACGTCGGAGGGCATAAGGTCGGGAGTGAACTGGATACGCGAGAAGGGCAAGGAGAGCACCCTGCCGAGAGAGCGGACCAGACGCGTCTTACCAACGCCGGGAACACCCTCGAGAAGAACGTTACCGCCCGCAACGATAGCCGTGATAACACCGTCGATAATATCCGCCTGGCCTACCACGTCCTTAGCAAGCTCCTCTTTAATTTTAGCGATCCTCTCGCTGAACATCTTCACCTTCTCGGTGTTTACTTCATTTATGATTTCTGACATTTTACTTTCCTTCCTTTTCCTCTAAACCGCTATAAAGCAGGTCAAAATATTTTCTGATGACTTCCTTCTGCTCGTCTGTATAGAAGTCGCCATCAAGCTTCTCATACATTATTGCGTAATATTTAGCAAACAGCTTGCCGTATTCAACCAGCTCGCCCGTCATAGGATCAAGCACAAGATCGGTACCGCCGAAGGTCTCGCCCTTACCGATACCGCCGTCGCCGCCGACGTTGAGGTGATCATCGCCGTCACCTTTTCCGGAGCCGACCTCCTCACCGTTTCTGACAAAGTCGGGACGCTCAAACTCGGGCAGCGGAATGATGAAGAGGCTGGAGAGCCTTATCATCGAATATTCGCCCACGTTGGCATTTATTTTATTAAGAGATATGGCATCAAAGACAGGCGTACTGTGGCTGTCGATACAGACGCCAAGCATCTCTCTCGCACCGTCGTCATCAAGCCCGTCAAGCCCTGCGAGCAGGGTTACAAGTCCGTCGGAATCAGAGAAGAACATAGCGTGTATAGCCCCCCGCAGCTCATCGTCCGCAGGAACGCCCGACTCATTAAGAATAGAATCAAGCTTACGGGACATAGTATCAATAGCGAACTTAAGCCCATCCTTACCTACCGGTGCATCGGCGGGAATACTACCCTCGGCCGCATCACCCATAAGGATACCCTCGTATTCTGTGATCTTCTCGGCGAAGTCGCCCCAATCAGGCTCGTTCCATTCGCTGCTGTCAAGCGTCTTCGCAAGATGCTTGAAATACACGTCATTACTGCTCCAGAGGGCGTTAAGCATCTCGGTCGCGGTGGAGGAGTCGTATGTAATATCGCGAATTCTCGCCATAGACGAGTTTACCGCCGTCAGCATATCCGACTGAGTGTCGATGCTTTTGAGGGTGTCAAGCAGCAGACGAAGCTCCTCTGCCAGCGGCAGCCTGAACTCCTCGCTCATCTCCGAGCCCTCAACGTATTTGATCAGGTTCGTTATACCCGTCTCCTGCAGAGCAGACAGCTCGAAGGGAACGACCTCCTCCGGCGGAACGTAATCGCGGGCATCGTTGAGCAGAACGCCCACGACGGGGATCACCGCCGAAAGCAGGAGAACAAGTATATATACCCAGAGTCGCTTGAATTTGTATTTTTTAAGAGGTATTTCCGACAGGGCCTTATCGGTATCCTGCCGCTGTATGCTGACAAGCTCGCTATCGTCGCCGACATACTCTACCATAGTCTGTGCCCTCGCCTTTAGTCCAAAGGCGGAGTCAAGCTCCTCGGCAAATCGCTTGTCACTCTTTCCTCCTGCCAAAAACGCAATGCCGCCCGAGATGAGCAGGCCGCCAAGTCCTATGTAAAGTGAGGATAGAGGTGCAAAATCTATGACGGCAAGCTTCCATAATACAAGCCACACGCCGCCCGTCAGAAGTCCGACCGACAGTCCGATCATAATTGAACGGATTGTGCGTATGGTGTTAAACCGTCTTTTGAATTTCAGGAAAAATCCACTCATAATTATTCCTTTCTAAATGCAATATTAAAATTATAGCATAATTATTCTCGCGTGTCAATATTTATTTTATTTTACAGATTTATTAATAAATATGTAACAAAGGGTTCATAAAAAATCGAAAATTATTTATTGGGCATATCTATTGACATTCACGAAAAAGCGTGTTATAATTTTAATACGAACTCTTGTTCGCCTTTCCTCGGGACAGCGAACGGGGCTTAACGGTTCGGCTGAGCTAAAGAGTCAAAGCAAAAAATTAAAATCTATTGGGTAAATCAATACGAACCAAGGAGGCAGGGATGAAAAACCAATATATCGCTATAGATCTGAAGTCCTTTTACGCCTCGGTCGAGTGTATTGAGCGTGGGCTTGATCCCCTGACGACAAATCTGGTGGTGGCAGACGGAGAGCGAACCGAAAAGACCATCTGCCTCGCCGTATCACCAAGTCTTAAGAGCTACGGCGTACCGGGAAGGCCCAGGCTGTTCGAGGTGATAGCCAAGATAAAGGAGGTAAACGCTATAAGAAGGTGGTCTGCCCCGGGCAGAAGGCTTGTCGGTGCGACCTACGACCACCGTCTGCTGCTGGAGGATACGTCCCTTGCGGTAGACTATATCGTTGCCCCGCCCAGAATGTCCCTCTACATTGATTACAGCACACGCATATACGGAGTGTATCTGAAATATTTCTCGCCCGACGATATTCACGTCTATTCCATCGACGAGGTGTTTATCGATGCGACGCACTACCTCAGAACCTACAAAAAAAGTGCCAGAGAGCTTGCCGAGACGGTCATTTCCGACGTGCTCGCCCTGACGGGCATTACCGCGACCGTAGGCGTCGGCACGAATATGTATCTTGCCAAGGTAGCGATGGATATTGTGGCAAAGAGGATGAAGCCCGATGAGCGTGGAGTGAGGATAGCCGAGCTTGACGAGATGAGCTATCGTCGGATACTCTGGGAGCACAGGCCTCTTACCGATTTCTGGCGTGTTGGACGCGGATATGCTAAAAGGCTTGAATCGCACGGAATATACACTATGGGCGACGTGGCTCTGACGTCGGTTAAGAACGAGGAGCTTTTATACAAAATGTTCGGCATTAACGCCGAGCTGCTTATCGACCACGCCTGGGGCTGGGAGCCCTGCACTATTGCCGATATAAAGGCCTATAGGCCAAGCACAAGGAGTCTTACCTCGGGCCAGGTCCTTCACGAGCCGTATACCGCCGAGGCTGCCGGGCTTATAGTACGGGAAATGTGCGACCTGCTGGTGCTGGAGATGGTGGACAAGGGCGTGGCTACGAATCAGATGACGCTGACGGTGGGATACGATGCCGAAAGCCTTACCGATCCTAAAATTGAATACGGCGGCGAGGTCACCCTTGACCACTACGGCAGAAAAATACCGAAGCACGCCCACGGCAGCGTGAATTTTCCGCATCACACCTCCTCTACCGAGGAGATTACGAAGGGAGTGCTGGAGCTGTACGGCAGGATAATCAACCGCGGTCTGCTTGTCAGAAGGATAAACATCTCCGCTAACAATCTGATGCAGGAGAGCGAATTTGGTGGCGAAGAGGCCTGCGAGCAACTTGATTTCTTCACCGATTACGACAGTCAAAAAGAGGAAAAGATTAAGCAAAAGGAGCGATACGTACGCGAGAAATCCCGACAAAACGCCTTTATTTCCATTCGCAAAAGATACGGAGGCAACGCCATTCTTAAGGGGATGAATTTTGAGAAGGGAGCCACCACCATCGATCGGAATAAGCAGATCGGCGGACACAAGGCGTAAGGAGTCTTGGAGTCAAAAAAGGAAGCAAAAGGGGCTACAGACAGGAGCTCGGGCGAGGATATAAAAAAATGAATGAGAAATACGCCGAAATTATAAATCTGCCGCACAAAAGGTCGAGCACTCACCCACAGATGAAAAAGGGGGACCGTGCGGCACAGTTTGCCCCCTACTCCGCCCTGTCGGGCTATGAGGATGCGGTAAAGGAAACGGCGAGGCTGACGGACAGCAAAGCCGAGCTTGACGACTACGAAAAAGAAAAAATAAACGCCGCACTGATCTCTCTCACATCCGTGCAAGAGCAAAAGCGAGCGGCTATAACCTTCTTTCGCCCGGACGATAAAAAATCAGGCGGAGCATATATCACCGTAACGGGAGAGGTAGCCCGTATCGACGAGGTGGAAAGACTGATCACCCTGGTCGGCGGATACATCATAAGAATTGACGACATATCGGAAATCGTTATTCTGAAATGAAAAGGTTGAAAAAACCTGCAAAGGCAAGAAAATCGGCGGCAAAATAATTGTTTTGACAATTATAGTTTACATTTCATCGCCATTTTGATAGTTCCTACCTCTCGAGCGGACGTGATCAAACACAAAAAACTTCCATTCGAGCAAAGCAAAAAAGAACGAAGCCATAGGATGATGTCCTTAGCGGAGAATTTACACTTTGACAAAAGTGCAAGCATCGCATTTGACTAGTCAAACGCAAATGGGCTAAGCCCAAACCCTTATACGTGAACCCCCAAAGCTCATACTTCGCTTCGGGGAACCCCTATACAAGCAGAAAGAGAGAACAAATCGGTCAGTAGCCGAAATGTCCTCTCTTTTTCTGTTAGTGATGTTTTTGCTGATGCAAAAGTGATGTTATGCTCCGCATAATGATGTTGCTCGCCATTTGCTACGCAAATACAAGCTCGCAATGATGTGATGTTTGCCCACTGTGCCGAAGGCACAACATCATTCACGCAGTGAACATCACTGCCTTAGGCTTCA
>JAZQDF010000140.1:0-1945 GCA_045546635.1 Eubacteriales bacterium | reverse complement strand
CCTGTTGAAAAAAATATGAACTTGTTATAAAAGTATTAAAAAATATTCTAAAGACGGCTTTTTAAAAAATTTATAAAAAGCAAAAAGCATTGGCATAAGCAAAAAAACAACAAAATATTGTGATATGCTGCATTTTTTCTTGACATTTTTTTATTACTATATTATAATTAAATATTATACTTTGTATTTATTTTGAGGTAATGCCTTATGATCAATGAGAAAATGCAGGCACTCGGTGCCAAGAGATCGGTAATACGCGAGCTTTTTGAATACGGAAGGAAGAGGAAGGCCGAGATAGGCGAGGAAAAGGTTTACGACTTCTCGCTCGGTAATCCCAGCGTGCCCTCGCCCGAATGTGTAAATCAGGAGCTTACAAGACTTATCAGCGAGGAAAATCCCGTATTGCTTCACGGATACACCTCGGCACAGGGTGACGCATCGGTCAGGGGGGCTATTGCCGAATATATAAACGAGAAATACGGCGAGAGCATTACTGCCGACTGCCTTTATATGAGCGTGGGTGCGGCGGCGGCACTTACCGCATCGCTTACCGCCCTGGTAAATCCGGGCGAGGAGGTTATAGTTCCCGCACCGTACTTCCCCGAGTATAAGGTATTTATCGAAAGATGCGGCGGAGTTATCAGAGAGGTGGGCTGTGACGAGGATCTGCAGCTTGACACCGCGGCAATCGAGGCGGCAATAAACGAGAGGACGGCGGCGATCATTATCAATTCGCCGAACAACCCCACGGGTGCGGTATACAGCGAGGAGAATATAAAGGCTCTTTGCGAGGTGCTGTACCGCTGTGAAGAAAGGCTTGGTCGCCCCATATACCTTATCTCCGACGAGCCCTATCGCGAGCTGGTGTACGACGGAGTAAGCGTTCCTTATCTTACAAAATACTACAACGACACGCTGGTGTGCTATTCCTTCAGCAAGTCGCTGTCTATCCCCGGCGAGAGAATCGGCTACGTGCTGGTATGTCCCAGATGCCGCGACTTTACCGCGGTGTATCAGGCGGTGTGCGGTGCGGGACGAGCCCTGGGATACGTTTGTGCTCCCAGCCTGCTGCAAAAGCTGCTGCCCTACTGCCTCGGCAAGACCTCGGACATCAGCGTTTACGACAGAAACCGCCGTCTGCTTCTTGAGAGGCTGTCGGAATACGGCTTTGAGATGATAAAGCCCGAGGGTGCATTCTATCTCTTCATCAAGTCGCCGAGCGGTGATGCAAACGAGTTCTGCGAGAGAGCAAAGAAATTCGAAATACTGATCGTCCCCAGCGACGACTTTGGCTGTAAGGGCTACGCAAGGCTTGCCTACTGTGTAACCACAGAGCAGATCGAAAGAGCCCTGCCTGCCTTCTGCCGACTGGCAAAATCATATAAGGAATAAGAAAATGGCTAAGGATTCACTTGAGACAGCAAGAAAAGAAATAAACGAAATAGATAAAGCGATGGCAGAGCTGTTCGTCCGCCGTATGCACGCCGCAGAAAGCGTTGCCGACTACAAGAGGGCCCGCGGGCTTGCCATACTTGACGAGGCGAGAGAGGAAGAGGTTATTAGACGGAACTCCGCCCTTATTGAAGAGGACGAGATACGCGAGTATTACGTCAATTTCCTTCGTGATACGATGGCAATATCAAGAGCCTATCAGTCAAGGCTGATGGAAGGAATGAGGGTTGCCTACTCGGGTACGGAGGGGGCCTTTGCACACATTGCGGCAAACAAGCTTTACCCCTCTGCAAAGAAGGTTGCCTTCGGTGATTTTGCCGAGGCCTACCGTGCGGTAGAGCGTGGAGAGTGCGACGTTGCGGTGCTGCCCGTCGAGAACAGCTACAACGGCGAGGTGGGACAGGTGACCGACCTGATGTTTTCGGGCAGTCTTTACGTCAACGCCATGCTGGATCTGGCGGTTTCCCATGACCTTTTGGTGGTACCCGGAACT
>JAZQDF010000139.1:0-4253 GCA_045546635.1 Eubacteriales bacterium | reverse complement strand
AGGAGTCGCTTCCCCTTATCCGCCGCTTCTACAACCTGGGCTTCAATATCGAGGCTACCGCAGGTACTGCGAGCTTCCTTAAGGAGAACGGCATCCGCACCCACGTGCTGAAGAAGCTATCCGACGGCTCGGACGAGATCGCCGACTCCATCCGCCAGGGACATATTGCATACGTTGTAAACACCTCCGACGCATCAAGCTCGGGTGTTATCCGCGACGGCTTTGAGATCAGAAAATACGCCACCGAGAACAACGTGACCGTATTTACCTCTCTTGACACCGTCCGCGTGCTTCTCGACGTGCTTGAGGAGACCACTCTTACAATTTCAACTATCGATTCATAAGGATAAAGTAATGGCTAAAGTAACGAAGACGACCTATAAAAGAACCTATTCTAACGGCGATATTTACGAGGGCCCGCTTTCAAACGACCTTCCTACTCCCGAGGGAAAATACACCTTCGCCTGCGGCGACGTTTACGTAGGTGAGTACAGCGAATCCGAGTATCCCTCGGGCAAGGGTAAAATATGGTTCAAGAACGGCGACGTGTACGAGGGCGACGTCAGAAAAGGAAAGCCCCACGGCAGCGGAACGTACGTCTTTGCCGGCGGCATAGAGGTCTATCGCGGCGAAATATATAAGGGAATGTTCCACGGCTACGGAAAATACTATATTAACGGCCAGATCCATTACGACGGCTATTGGAGAAGGGACTTCAAATGTGGCTCGGGAAGGCTGTATTACGAGGACGGCCGTCAGTTCGTCGGCTTCTTTATAAACGACAAGAGATACGGTCGTGGCATTATGTATTTTGCCGATGATGACCATTATGAGAGGTTTGAGGGGCTTTACTTTAACGACAACGCCTTCTACGGAACCGATTACCGCCGCGACGGTATGACCTACAAGGGCTTTTTCAAGAACAATATGCGTGAGGGGCGTGGTAAAGTCACCTATGCCGACGGCTATACCTTTAAGGGATATTTTACGATAACAAGATCGTTACGGACAAGATTTCAACCATAGTGTATCCCGACGGCGAAAGCTACACCGGAATATTCACCTCTGATGGAAAATTCCTGAACGGTAAGTATACCTATTCAAACGGAGAATACTACGATGGAGCCTGGAGAGACGGTAAATATCACGGACACGGCACCTACAAATATAAGAGCGGTGATATGTACGTTGGTAACTGGAAAGACGGAAAACGCTTCGGAAAGCACGACTATCATTGGGCAAACGGAGATGTTTGCTACGGTGGAACCTATCATTCAGACGGAACATCATCGGGAACTGTGACCCGTCCGGACGGTACTACCTATTACTGCAGATGGGATAAAAACGGCAAATCTATCATATAAGGAGATTTATTTTGAAGGACGTTTTATTCAGACTTGAAGAGAATACTCTGATCGCGAAAAATACATACCTCTGGTCGCTTTCGGGCGATACCGAGGGCATCAGATGCGGTCAGTTCGTGAATATAAGGCTGGATGGCTTTTATCTTCGCAGACCTATATCGGTGTGCGACGTCTCGGGCGACAGGCTTACCCTGATATTCAAGGTGGTGGGCCGTGGCACCGAGAAAATGGCAGAGGCATCGGTTGGCGAGCAGTTCTCGCTTCTCATCGGCCTGGGCAACGGCTATGATACCACCCTTTCGGGCGAGAGACCTCTGCTTATCGGTGGCGGTGCGGGAGTTCCGCCTATGTATATGCTCTGCCGCGAGCTTATAAAGGAGGGAAAGACTCCTACCGTTATTTTAGGCTTCAACTCTCGGGACGAGGTATTTTTCGAGAGGGAGTTTTCTCGTCTCGGTGCTAAGGTTATCGTTGCTACGGCAGACGGCTCGTACGGTGTCCGCGGCTTCGTTACCGACGCTATGGCAGGGGTGGAGTACAGCTACTTCTACACCTGCGGCCCCGAGCCTATGCTGAAGGCGGTATATAAGGCGACCGTCACCTCGGGACAGATGTCCTTCGAGGAGAGAATGGGCTGTGGCTTCGGTGCCTGTATGGGCTGCTCCTGTAAGACCGTTACGGGATATAAGCGTATCTGTAAGGAAGGCCCGGTTATGAAAAAAGAGGAGGTGCTTTGGTGATGAGGAATGCAGAATGCAGAATGCAGAATGCAGAATTTAATACAAAAGTAAATCTTCTCGGTATCGAGCTTGACAACCCGATAATTCCCGCATCGGGAACCTTTGGCTTCGGCTATGAGTTTGCCGAGCTGTACGATATAAATATTCTGGGCACCTTTTCATTCAAGGGAACTACGGCAGAGCCACGCTTTGGCAACCCAACACCCAGAATTGCCGAATGTCCCAACGGAATGATCAACGCCGTCGGCCTTCAGAATCCCGGTGTTGAGAGGGTCATCTCGGAGGAGCTACCCAAGCTTAAGAGATGCTTTCACAAGCCGGTTATGGCAAACGTGTCGGGCTTTTCCATAGAGGAATACGTTCACACCTGTGCTCTTCTTGATAAGGAGGAGCAGGTCGGCTGGCTTGAGGTTAATATCAGCTGTCCCAACGTTCACGGCGGCGGTATGGCCTTCGGCACAAGTCCCGAGGGGGCTGCGGAGGTGGTTCGTGCGGTCAAGGCGGTGACGACCAAGCCTGTGATCGTGAAGCTTTCGCCTAACGTCACCGACATCGTGGCAATAGCCAAGGCCTGCGAGGCGGCGGGTGCGGACGGCATCAGCCTTATCAACACCCTTCTCGGTATGAGAATAGACCTTAAGACAAGACGGCCTGTTATCGCTAATAAAATGGGCGGATTTTCAGGCCCCGCCATCTTCCCCGTTGCGGTAAGGATGGTTTATCAGGTATCCCACGCGGTGTCGATACCCGTTATCGGTATGGGCGGCGTTTCCTCGGCAGAGGACGTTATTGAGATGATGCTCGCAGGTGCTGTCGCGGTTGAGATCGGTGCGGCAAATCTCGTCGATCCCCTGGCCTCGAAGAAGATAATCGAGAATCTGCCGAGAGTGATGAAGAAATACAATATCACCTCGCTTGAGGGACTTAAAATAGACTAATATTTTTTATATAAAGGAGATCAGAAATGGGAAAGGACGTAATTATCGCCTGCGATTTTGACAGTGCGGAGAAAACATTTGCTTTTCTTGACAAGTTCACAGACAGAAAGCCATTTGTGAAGATCGGTATGGAGCTTTACTATGCCGAGGGACCCTCTATCGTAAGGGAGATCAAGAGGAGAGGACACAAGATATTCCTCGACCTTAAGCTTCACGACATTCCTAACACGGTTAAGAAGGGAATGGCGGTGCTGTCAAGGCTTGACGTTGATATGACAAATCTTCACGCGGCGGGCACCAAGAGAATGATGCAGGCGGCAATAGAGGGACTTACCAGACCTGACGGCAGCCGTCCAATTCTTATCGCGGTAACACAGCTTACCTCCACCGACCAGGAGAGTATGGAAAACGACCTGCTCATTAAGGAGCCTATTGATAAGGTCGTTATGCACTATGCAGCCTGTGCCAAGGAGGCGGGACTTGACGGTGTGGTTTGCTCACCCCTCGAGGCAGGCAAGGTACACGACAGCTGTGGCAGGGATTTCGTTACCGTAACTCCCGGCGTACGCTTTGCCGACGGTGACGTTGGCGACCAGAAGCGTGTTATGACTCCGGCCGAGGCTAACAGGATAGGCTCTGATTACATCGTCGTGGGCAGACCTATCACCGCCGCAGAGGATCCCGTTGCCGCGTACGAAAGATGCTGCAGGGAGTTTATCGGCTGATGAGAGAGCGACTTTTGAAGCTATCACTCTGGCAGGGAATTATTGCTGTCGCAGTGTTTATTATTAACTATTTCTTTTATCATTTCGTCACCGACGAGGGCATTACTCTCGTCTGGCAGCCCGAGGCGGGCAAGCCCTTTGTTGCCGACCTCATCGGTAATCTTGGCGTGCTGTTCATATTCGGCAGCATAGTCACTCTTCTGGTGGCGTTTATAGTTTTTGATAAGAAAGAGAAAGGCGAGGAATAAAATGGAAGGCTATAAAAGAGAATTTATACAGTTTTTAGAGGGTGCGGGCGTTCTTAAGTTCGGTGATTTTACCGCGAAGAGCGGCAGAAAGATACCCTATTTCATCAACGCGGGCGAGATCAAGACGGGCGACCAGATCGCAAAGCTCGGCGAGTTCTATGCGAAGGCATATCTTGAGAAGGTAAGTCGGAGGCCAAGCGGTCTTAGGAAGACAATGACTAGACCCAACTCCTTGGCT
>JAZQDF010000138.1:0-1542 GCA_045546635.1 Eubacteriales bacterium | reverse complement strand
CCTCGCTTATCACTATGCTGGTAAGAAAGGCGTCTCCCATCGCGGGTATGGAAATGGGTGTTATCTCCCAGATGCTGGTTTCACTCGGTGCGATCACTCCCGAGGTCGGAAACGCAGGTCTTCTCTTCCAGCCCCAGTTCTTCCGTGCGATATATCAGATAAGCGGTATCTGGGAAACCGCAGGCTACGACTCCATCGTATTCTTCGCGGCAATAATCGCTATTTCCCCCACAAGCTACGAGGCAGCACAGATCGACGGTGCAGGCAAGATGGCACAGATGAGATACGTCGTTCTTCCCTCCATTCTTTCTACCATAGTAATTATGCTTATCACGCGTATAGGCTCGCTGCTTAACGTAGGATACGAGAAGGTTCTTCTTCTTTATGACACAACCACCTACGTGACCGCAGACGTTGTTTCCACCTTCGCACAGAGAAACGGTATTATGGATGGCAGAATCGGTATTTCCTCTGCCGCCGAGATGCTGAACAACGTGGTCGGTATGCTTCTGGTTATCGGAGCCAACACCATCTCGCGTAAGGCCTCTGACGTTTCGCTTTATTAATAAGAAAGGAATAGACAGATATGAAAAGAAAATTAGAAATATCCGAGCTTATATTTAAGATTTTAAGCTACCTGTTCCTTACAATATTCGCAATATGCTGCGTTTATCCCTTCCTTTACGCTATCTCAGCGGCAATAAGCGGCAGAGAGGCAGTTGAGTACGGACAGATCGTTCTCTTCCCTAAGGATATTCAGTTCGAGGCGTTCGAGATTATGTTCAACAACAATATGTTCTGGAACTCCTACACCAACACCCTCTTCCTTACCTTCTACGGTACGCTGTGGGCAATGCTCGTAGCGATACTCGGTGCATACGCTCTCTCGAAGAAGAGACTGCTCTTCCGTAAGGGCTTCAACTTCTTCCTCGTATTCACAATGTGGTTCTCCGCGGGTATCGTTCCCCAGTTCCTTAACTACCTCGAAACCAGAAAGGTCTTCCAGTCTGTAGGCATCACCGATGACAAGTGGCTCGTCGTAATCGCGATGGGTATGGCGGCGATGAACATTATTCTTCTCCGTAACGCCTTCGAGGGTGTACCCTCCGAGATCGAGGAGGCCGCCATCGTTGACGGTGCTACCGAGCTGCAGGTTCTTACCAACGTTTATATCCCGATGTCCAAGTCCACTATCGCAACCGTTGCACTCTTCTTCGCAATCTCCCGTTGGAACGGCTACTACTGGGCAAGACAGATGATCGCAAACGATAACGAGAAGCCCCTTCAGGTATTCATCCGTAACCAGCTGGAATACTATCAGGACCCCGATATGATGTCCGCCTGGAACGAGGCCTATGCAACCGACTCTGCGATTTACGCACTTATCGTTTGCTCGGTTATTCCCATTCTCATCATTTACCCCTTCATTCAGAAGTACTTTGCCAAGGGCGTCAACGTCGGCGGCGTGAAGGAGTAACCAAACCAGTAGTTTTCCGGGAGGGATACCCGGTAAACATAAAAAACAGGAGGGAACTTATTATG
>JAZQDF010000137.1:0-2129 GCA_045546635.1 Eubacteriales bacterium | reverse complement strand
CTCTGCCCGTTACGGTATAGGACGCACCGTCCTCGTTAAGCGAGTAGGTAAGACCCTGCGAGCCCTCGACTACGGGATAACGCTCTACCATACAGGCGTTCTTAAGCTCGATCACGTTGTTGTACTGACCGAAGATGGCGTATACCTTTACGATATCACCAACGGCGGGCTGATTTTCCATAGCGTCAAATCTTGCCGAACCGTCTGCGTTGTAGAAGCCGTAAACGTATACGGTATTACCCTCGTCATCGGTAATATACATATTGCCGTAGGTGGTGCTTGCGATCTCGGTTATTCTGCCAACAACGTAGTATTTACCGGTGGTAAAGACGTTATGGCTGAGAAGCGAGCCGATCTCGTTCACCTGCGGGATGGTGAGAGTGCTGTCGGCGTTGGGAAGGATAACTACACCGCACTCATAGTCACAAAGGTAGTTGTGATCATCATCCTTGTGGTTGCGGGGCTCGCCCCAGGACTTGCCGCAGAATCTGCAATGCGTACCCTTCATACAGGTGGGGCTGGCAATATCGGTACAGTTGTGGGTTCCGGTCTTCTCAAAGGTGCCGCCCGTAAGCTGACGCTGGCTGTTGTAGGTAGCCATAGAGCCCTTTACGGTGATGATGTCACCAAGCTCAACCTGACCCGTAAGTCTGTAGAGATAAAGTCTTGCCGTGCCGTTGGTGTTAGAGATATAAACCGACATATTGCCGTAGCCCTCGTCGTATGCGATATCAATCGCAACTACAATTCCACTTACGATAACGTTGGCGTTATCCGCCGCATCAAGAGCCTCTTCAACCGTAACCTCCTTATAGTCAAAGCCGGTATCGTGGCCGTCAATGGTTGCGGTTGCACCCTGGGCGATCTGTCTGCTTCCGTTGTAGGTTGCCATAGCACCCTTTACGGTGATGATGTCACCAAGCTCAACCTTGGTGGCAAGGCGGTAGATGTAGAGCTGGTTGCCCTCGCCGTCCTCAATGGTGACGGATATGTTGCCGAAGCTGTCGCTCCATACGGTGTTGACCGTGCAAACCGTACCGCTTATCTCAACCTGCTTGCCGTCGGCCGCCGCAGCTGCCTCGGGAATAGTCATTACGAAGTAATGGTCGGGATCGTCAATGCCGCAGAACTCACAAACGTGGTCTATATAGCTGTGATCTATGGGAGCGAGGTATTCGTGATCCTTGAGAACGGTGTCACAGGTCGGGCAGTATACGGCGTCGGTAGATCCGCTCATAGAGCAGGTGGGATCTCCACCGGGGATAACCACCTCGGTGTGACCGAGGGCACTGACAACCTCCTGTGCCTTATTATAATCGCAAACGGTACAGTACTCGCCTTCGGTAAGGCCTGTATCGGTACAGCTGGGAGCCTTCGCCGCGAGAGTCACCAAATCGTGACCGTTTGCCTTGATTTCCTCGGTGTAGCTTGAGCCACAGGCGGAGGAAATACAGGTGTATCTTCTTTCACCCGCCTCGGTGCAGGTGGGTTCCTTGGTGATTTCGTTTCTGTAAATATGATACTCCCAGCTGCCAACCGCGTTGCCGTTATTCCAGGTCATATAGTAGCATACACAGCCCTTGTGCGGAGGAGTGATATTGGGTGTCTGATCGAGAGTACCCGAGCCGTCGTTCTTGATTCCGTTGAAGATAACGCCCTGGACGCCCGCAGGGATCTCTGCCATATAAATATCGTAGGTGCCGTCGTTTTCTATTGCACCGATCGATTTGCCGGGCCAAGCCGCGTTATTTGTGCCGTCCTCAAACCAGTAGTAAACGCGAACGTCCGACCAGAGCCAGTTGTTCTGGAAGTAGATAAGTGTGGTATAATTGGGATCGGGCTCGTGACAAACCGTGCATTCGCCATCGGCGAAGCTGTGTCCCTTTGCCTCGGTGGGATCGGTGGTGTAGCTGTCGCCACAAGCAGCACAGAGATGCTCGGTGTATCCACCCTTGGTACAGGTGGGCTCAACTACGGTTGCCTCATAGCTGTGGCCGGGAGCTTCTACAACCTTCTGTGCAACGAGAACCTCGTTACATACAGAGCAGTGCTTACCTTCGGTAAGACCTGCATTTGTGCAATCGGGAGCAACCGCATTGTCGATTACTTCTGTGTGACCGTTTGCAGGA
>JAZQDF010000136.1:0-2010 GCA_045546635.1 Eubacteriales bacterium | reverse complement strand
TCGGGGTGTGCCTTCTCAATTTCGTCAAGAAGAACTACAGAGTAGGGGTGCTTTCTAAGTCGCTCCAAGGCAGAATTCTGCTCGTCGTAGCCAACGTATCCCGGGGCAGAGCCTATTAGCTTTGAAATGGTATAGCTTTCGGCATATTCTGACATATCATAACGGATCAACGACTCGTCACTGCCGAACAGCTCGCGTGCCAGCGTCCTTGCCAGCTCGGTTTTGCCTACTCCGCTTTCGCCAAGAAACAGAAAAATTCCTCGGGGCCTGTCGGGTGAGTTTATTCCTGCGAAACTTCTTGTAACAGCACCTGATATCCGTTCTACAGCTTCATTTTGTCCGATAACGCTAAGCTTCAGTCGTTCGCTGATAGGTAAGCCCTCGGCCGAGCGTTTTTCGTCAAAGTTGATTCCTGTGATCTCGGAAATCACCCGTTCAACGTCGCTTGCCCCGACGCTTAATTTTAAATCGCCCACCCTTCTTTTCTTCATTTCCTCCAGAAGCTCCTCAGAGTAAAGCTTCTCGAGCTCCCTGAGATTCGTCGCCAGCTCAAAATCCCGTTTGTTTATGGCATTTCTTCGCTCAATACCTGTCTGCCTTATTTTTTCTCTGATAATCTTCGTGTTTTCACTATCGAGATTTACGAAAACATTCGCAAGAGCACAGGCCTCGTCAAGAACGTCAATTGCCTTGTCGGGAAGAAATCTGTCCTGGATATATCTCTCTGACAGTCTTGCGGACGCCTCAACAGCCTCTCTCGTTATGGTCACTCCGTGATGTGTCTCATACCTGTCCTTCAATCCCATAAGAATATCCACCGTTTTTGCAACGGTAGGCTCTTCAACTAACACAGGCTGAAATCTTCTCTCCAGAGCACTGTCCTTTTCAATATATTTATGATATTCGGCAAGCGTTGTGGCACCTATAAGCTGTATATCTCCTCTTGATAATTCGGGCTTCATAATATTTGCCGCATCAATTGCTCCCTCGGCAGAGCCTGCACCAACGATGGTGTGTATCTCATCTATAAACAAGATAATGGATTTGTTCTTTGATGCCTCGCTCATAACGCTTTTTATCCTCTCCTCAAAATCGCCGCGGTATTTTGCACCCGCCACCATAGAGGTAAGGTCGAGGGAAATTATTGTCTTGCCCATAAGGGAGGAGGGAACTCGCCCTTCTGCAATCCTCTCAGCAAGCCCTTCTATTATAGCGGTCTTTCCGACACCCGCTTCACCTATAAGACAGGGGTTGTTCTTGCTTCGCCTTGAGAGTATTCGGATAACTCTGTCCGTCTCCTTTTCTCTGCCGATAACAGGATCGAGCTCGCCCCGTTCTGCAAGGGCTGTGACGTTTCTTCCATACTTCGTAAGATTAGGAATATTACTCTCGCTTACGCCCTCCGCGTAGATGACGCCACGCTGCGATGAGCGTAAAAAGCCTACGACGCTATCCTTCATTCCAATAACGTCTGCCTCAATTTTTGTAAGGATTTTTGAAGCAACGCATTCCTTTTCCTCAAGTATTGCAAGTAATAAATGCTCTGTTCCTATTTTTTCCGAGCCGTATTTCTTCGTGATCTTATAGGAGCTTTCAAGAAGTCTGCGACACTTTGGCGTCGTGTCCTTAGAGCTTAACCGACTCGGTGCCCCCACGCCGGAGTATTCCTTTACCGCACCGGAAATCTTGTCGACTGTGATCCTGTATTTTTTCATAAGAATCGAAGCACAGGAGGTTTCATCCTCCGCCAGAGCCAGCAGAACGTGCTCGGTACCAATATAGGTATGACCGTATTCTTCGGCCATACTCACGGCTCTGTTAAGGGCATTTTCAGCCTTCAGGGTAAAATTATTGCTCATCGCACCACACCTTTCATCCTAACTTTACTAATTATTCCCAAAGGCAGGGAAAATACACCTTTTTATGAAATTAATTTTGACGTCTGTCAAGCCTTTTTATTGAATTATGGTCTGCCATCATTCTTAAATAAAGCTCCTCATCAACGTAATC
>JAZQDF010000135.1:0-5285 GCA_045546635.1 Eubacteriales bacterium | reverse complement strand
GGCTTCAGCAGGGTTGATTGAGAAAAGGAGTCGAATTTACAGGGCAGGGCAACTCTCTCCACCAGCACCTCGCATCCTCTGACGCGGTTCAGCGTTCCTGCAATAATGCGGATATAGGCCCGCACGCTTAATTTTTCGGTTTCCTTTTTCTCCCTTTTGCTCTTTTTCTTTATCGTAAGGCAAAGAGCGAGCAGAGGCAGATGGATCTCAATATTCGTGTTCTCCTCCCGTATTATCCTGACGAATATCCGTCTGGTCAACACGAAGAAGAGCAGAAAAATAATAATAAGACCAATCTGTACCCCTGCCATCTATCTCCTTTAGTCGTTGATAATATCGTCCTCGGCAGATGACTCGTCCTCATAGCCGCTATCTGTCTCTTCGGCGGCATCGGTCAGCTTGGCGTTACCGCTGTCTGCGACCTCAAGATCCTCGTCGGAAATTGCGATCTGCTCGTTCTCGCTTGAGTCACCCTCCTCGGCACAGTCCATTCTTGCAAACATAGCCTTGATCTCCTCTGCCGTCTGGGGCAGGGCGTCAATGCTGGAAAGACCGAATGCACGGAGGAAGTCGGGTGTGGTGCCGTAGAGCATAGGACGTCCGGGGGCGTCAAGCCTGCCCTTCGACTCGATAAGACCGCGGTCGATAAGATTATTCATAGCGTAGGAGGAGTCAACGCGTCTCAGCGTATCAACGAAGGCCCTTGTAACGGGCTGATTGTACGCAACGATTGCAAGTGCCTCCATCGAGGAGGAGGACAGCGTGCCGCTCTTCTTGATGCCGAGAGCATCGCGAATTTCGGTAAGATAATACTTCTTGGTGCACAGCTGACAGGAATCGGCGTATGTAAGAAGGATAACTCCCCTGGGAATGTCCGAGTTGTTGTATATTTCGGCATATTTTGCGACCTGCTCCTTGATCTTGGAGGGGGTTGCCTCAAACACCCTTGCCAGCGTCGCATAGCTTATGGGGTGTCCTGCGGCGAAGAGAATTGCCTCAAGGGCCTCCTCAAATACTACCGCACGCTCTACCTCGTGGTCTTCGGGCAGGGCCTTTACCTCGGCGTCGTTATCGACGCCCTCTTTTATTATTTCACTCATTTATCATCCTCATCCTTTTCGCTGTCATTATTTTCTCCTCCGTCAGAGTCAAATTCACTCTCGGTCGCCACCGACGGATCATAGTCGGGATTAAGCACGAAGGACATCTCAAGTCCGGTCTCGTTATATTCAACCACGTCCTCAATTACGGTTATGGTCGTTATGAGTATTCTGCGAAGCTTGATAAGCTCCAGCACACCCATAAATCGGGCAACGAGCTCGCTGCGTGACTCTGAATCGCGAAGCAGCTCGAATAAGGTAGCCTCGCCAACCTCCTCAAGCAGCCTTACCATCTTCTCGATCATTTCCTCAACCGAGATCACCTTACGCTTGATAAGGGGATTAACAAGCTCGGTGGGGTGTCTCTGTGACTCGGCAACCTTCATTCGGCGAAGCACCGAGTCAAGTGCCTTGACCAGCATATTCGCATCGAGATTAAGGGGCAGACCACGCTCGGGCGGTATCTCGTCGGTGCCCTTGACGTATCTTCCTGAGTATTCCTCGTATCTTGGCTTAAGCTCGTTTGCCACCAGCTTCGCCTGTTGGTAAAGCAGCAGGGCGTCGGCGATCTCACGGCGGGGATCGTTCTCGTTGCCCTCCTCGTGGGGCAGCAGCATTCGGCTCTTTATAAGCATAAGCTCGCTTGCCATAACGATGAACTCGCTGGCGATATCGGGGTCCATCCGCTGTGCCTCTTCAATATATTCCATATACTGATCGCATATAAGCGAGATAGGTATATCTGTAATGCTGACCTTGTTTTTGCTGATAAGCGTAAGCAACAGGTCAAGCGGCCCCTCAAACTGATCGAGGCGGTATGTTAACTGTTCAATCATAAAAAAGTCCTTTCAGAAAAGGTCACACCTTAAGAAATGGTATAAGCTGCCAGAAGGCCAGCATCAGATCGGATACCCAGCCCATAACTGTGCCCAGCATACCCGACAGCGACAAAATTCCTGCCAGCCAATATAATACGGGACTGCTTTGCACCAGGGGTATCATTCTGACTCCCATTGCCGCATAGTCGCCCAGCAACAGCCAGATAATGACGCCAAGGTATATTTTTCTCTCGTATTTCATAATCGCGAAATACTTGTCGGGCGGCAGAATTACGTTAAGCAGCCTCGAGCCGTCAAAGGGAGGAATGGGCAAAAGATTAAATAATCCCAGACCGATATTGACGGAATGGAAAATAAGAATAAAGCTCAGAGAGTTATCGATCAGATAGTAAAGAAAATTCCTCGATTCAAACCGCATATCCTTAACAAGTGCGAATAGCAGAAGGTAGAGAAAGGCCGAGAGAAAGGCCAGTATCAGATTTGCCAGCGGGCCTGCCGCCGCGGTAATTGCAAAATCACGCTTCGGCTTCTTGAAGTTCCTCGGGTTTATCGGTACGGGCTTTGCCCATCCAATGTGGAACAGCACCATACATATCGCACCGTAGGGATCAATGTGATGAATCGGGTTAAGCGTCAGCCTGCCCATAGACTTGGCGGTATCGTCACCAAGCCTGTATGCCGCATAGCCGTGGCAGTACTCGTGTACCGTCAGGGCAATAAGGGCGGCAACGGCCGACAAAAGATAGTATAACACCTTATCCATAATTAATCCTCTGAAATTTTAAGAAATTGCATCAAAAATTCTCTTCCACACCTCGTCCTTGCCCTCGCGTGTGACCGAGGAGAAGGGAATTATCTCTATGCCCGTGCCCTCAAAGAACTCGAGGTGAAGCTCGTCTATTCTGTTCTTCAGGGCGGTCTTCGACAGCTTGTCGGTCTTGGTGGCAACGAGGATAAAGGGTATCTCTCGCTCCAGCATCATATTGATCATAAGAATATCGTCGTCGGTGGGGCCGGTTCTGATATCCATAAGCTGAATAACCAGCTTCAAGGCATCGGAGGAGGGGTTCTTAAGGAAGTAATCCTCGGTAAGACTGCTCCAGGAACGCTTGGAGTCCATAGATCTCTTGGCGTATCCGTAGCCGGGCAGATCAACGAGATATATCTTCTTGTCTACGTTATAGAAATTGATGGTTATAGTCTTACCGGGAGCCGACGAAACCCTCGCCAGCGACTTTCTTCCCAGCAGGGTGTTGATAAGCGAGCTTTTGCCCACGTTAGACCTTCCCGACAGGGCTATCTGAGGTCTGGGATCCCGTGGGAACTGTGCTCTCGCACCTGCGGTAAGAGCTATATCGCAATTATTGACGTTAATCTTCATTTTTATGTGTTCCTTTTAATTATTGGCAGAGTGCCGCACGAAGCACGTCGTCAGCCGTCTTGCAGGGAATAAACCTGAGATGCTCTCTTGCCTCGGCGTCAATATCGTCAAGATCACGCATATTGTCCTCGGGGATCAGCACCGTGCTGATGCCCGATCTGTAGGCTGCAAGAGTCTTTTCCTTCAGACCGCCGATGGCCAGCACCTTGCCGCGAAGGGTGATCTCACCCGTCATAGCAACGTCACGCTTTACCCTTATTCCCGCCAGAGCACTGACCATAGCCGTAACCATAGTCACACCTGCGGATGGGCCGTCCTTCGGGATCGCACCCTCGGGGAAGTGGATATGAATATCCTTGTCCTTGTAGAATGAGGGATCGATGCCGTATTTATCTGCAACGGTGCGGACGTATGAATGTGCGATCTTCGCCGACTCCTTCATAACCTCACCGAGCGAGCCGGTAAGCTCTATTTTGCCGCTGCCCTCCATAACCGCGACCTCTACCTTCAGCAGATCGCCGCCAGCCTGGGTGTAGGCAAGGCCGTTTACGGTGCCGACGGGGTCGCTGTCCTCAAGACGCTCGGGTATAACCTTCCTCTTGCCAAGATAGTCGGCGAGATTCTTTTCGGTAATTCTTACGCTCTTCGCCTTGCCCTCGGCTATCCTCTTCGCACTCTTGCGGATAAGCGATGCGATCTCTCTTTCGAGATTTCGGACACCCGCCTCCTTGGTGTAGTTGCGGATAAGTGCAAGAATGCCGCCGTCCGTGATCCTGAATACGCGTGCGGGCACGCCGTTACGCTTCAGCTGCTTCGGGATAAGATGATTCTTCGCTATGTCAAGCTTTTCCGAATCGTTGTAGGTGGTAAGCTCGATTATCTCCATACGGTCAAGCAGGGGAGAGGGAATACCGTCGTAGCTGTTTGCCGTAGCGATAAACAGCGTGTCCGACAGGTCGATTGGTATCTCCATAAAGTTATCGCGGAAGGCTTTGTTCTGCTCGGGATCGAGTACCTCAAGCAGAGCAGAGGTGGGATCTCCTCTGAAATTGGATGACAGCTTGTCGATCTCGTCAAGGACGATAACCGGGTTCTCGCTCTTGGCGTTGATTATAGCGGTGACGATACGGCCGGGCATAGCACCGACGTAGGTCTTTCTGTGACCGCGGATCTCCGCCTCGTCGTGCATACCGCCGAGAGACACGCGTGCGTATTTCCTGCCGAGAGCCCTTGCCACAGACGCGGCAATAGATGTCTTACCAACACCGGGAGGGCCGATAAGACAGATTATCTGATTCTTCACGTCGGGGCTGAACTGCCTTACCGCAACGAATTCAAGAATTCTGTCCTTCACCTTGGTAAGTCCGTCGTGATCCTCGTCGAGAATAGCCTTCGCCTCCTCGACCGAAATGCTTGACTCATTCTTGATGCCGAAGGGATAGTCGAGACAGGTGTCAAGATATGTACGGATAACCGTTCCCTCTGCCGCACCGAAGGGCGTTTTCGCAAGCTTTGACAGCTCCTTATACAGCTTCTCCTTGATCTCTTCGGGCATCCTTGCCGCGGCTATCCTCTGGTCGTATTCCTTAAGCTCGTCGTCATCCTCAAATTCACCGAGCTCGCTCTGTAATGCCTTTATCTGCTCGCGGAGGAAGTAGTCTCGCTGATTCTTGTCTATCTTCTCGCGTACGGTACGCTGGATATCACGCTCGGTCTGGAGGATCATAAGCTCCTCGCCGAGAGCCACCATAAGCTTCTCAAGTCTTGATCTGGAGGTCACCGCCTCAAGCACGGTCTGCTTGTTCTTGTAGTCGATAAGGGCGGAGGATGCGACAAAGTCCGCGTAATATCCGGGTGACCTTATTGCCTCTGCGGCGAGCCTCATCTCCTCGTCAAAGCTGGGGTGCAGCTCTACGAGCTGACGAAGCATACTGTTGGCCTCCAGCATAAGTGCCTCAAGGGTGG
>JAZQDF010000134.1:0-8926 GCA_045546635.1 Eubacteriales bacterium | reverse complement strand
AGAACGTTGTGTATGCACTCAAGGGCTACTTCTATCCCATCGATGAGCTTATCACCAAGACGGGCGTTGGTATTGATTTTGCGAATGCATACGATAACATCGAGAAGACCACTGTTCACGATGGCAAGCATTACGGCGTTCCCGTTGATGCACACGGCTATCTCACCCAGATCAGACAGGACATCATCAAAAAGAACGGTCTTGGCTTCGACGGCAACACCCGCTTTGCCCCTCAGTCCTATGAGGAGTACGTTAGCCTGCTCGAGGAGCTTGATAAGCTTGCGAAATCGGGCGAGCTCTGGGTAAGAAATATTAACAAGGGTCAGGATCACAGCTGGTATCAGCTTAAGAACGGCAACCCTGCACTCGGTACGAATGCTATCGTTACGTCTGAGAATTTCTCTCCCAGCTTCCATCACTCTGAGGAGAGCGATGATCTTACCGCCCTTTACGTAAACGGCGGCTCGCTCCTTGATGAGAACGGCAACGTTGCATTCCATAAGAACGCAGGCTTCGTTAAGTACGTTACCGATAAGGTAGAACGCTTCAACTCCGGTCTGTACGGCGACGGTAACAAGGAGGAGGATTTCCCTCTTGGCAAGACCGTATTCTTCTCCGAGGGTCCCTGGCAGGCGGCTAACACCTATAGCTTCCTCTGGAATCATAAGGAGCTCTCCAATGCTAATAACCTCGGCGTGACCGAGGAGGATGCAAACGATCCCGTATATCAGAACCCCTATGCAGTAGCCCGTCCTTATTATATGGCGGCAGAGGGTGCTCCCGCAGAGACCGCATCCAAGTGGTACGGCAACGGACACGTTATCACCCTTACCAAGAAGATCACAAGTATGCAGAAGGCGGCAGCCGCTCTTATCTTTGCAGAATGGCTGACACAGGGCAAGAACGATGACGGCGAGTATAACCTCGTTGAATGGTGTAAGGCCGGACATCTTCCCGCTTGGAAGAACGTTTACGAGTCGGAGGGCTACACCGCAGCTGCATCCAAGAATATGACTCTTACCGCTATGGGTAATCCCGCGGACGTTATTGCTCTTGAGAGCACACAGTACGCTACCGTGCTTATCAACGGTCTTCGCGAGGCGGTCACAGGCGTTCAGGGCGAATATCTTTCCACCAACGGCTGTACGGTTGATAAGGCAAAGGAGATTCTGGAGCAGTCGGGACAGTCGACTCAGTCTGCTCTTGACCTTTTAAAATTCGGAATAAAATAGGATTAATTCTATGGAAAAAACAATTGTTTTAGAGGAATATGCCAAGCAAAGATCAAAACGGAATGAGCTGTTCAAAAAGTACGGCATCACCGCGGTATTTTTGCTTCCGTATATTGCGGCGTTCGTAGTATTTTTCGTGCTCCCGCTATTTTACGGCGTATATATTTCCTTGACGAACTTTCAGTACGGAAAGCCGGGTGTGGAGACCTTTAACGACTTTGCCTGGTTCAAGATGCTTTTTGACAGCTCCTTTATGCCCGGTGTCTTCAACAGCTTCTGGCTTTCCTTCCTTCATACCATATTATTCTCGGTAATAATGGTTCCTATCGCAATAATTCTGCCTCTGGCACTTGCGATACTGATCAATCAGAAGCCGGCGGGATATAAGCTGTTCAGGGCGTTGATCTATATGCCCTCCATCGTTCCCTTAACGGCGGCAGGCACTATCTTCACCCTTCTGTTTATGCCGAAGGCACAGCACGGTCTTCTGGCCGAGTTCTTCGGCGTGGAGATAAAGTGGTTTATGGACACCTGGTTCTCCTTTAATCTGTTCGGCCAGCAGGTTGAGATCGCCTACGCCTGGATCCCCATATTCTTTATGTGTCTATGGGGCGGCTGGGGAGGCAACTTCATTATTCTCAGTGCCGGACTTCAGAACGTACCGAGGCATCTGTACGAGGCGGCTGACATCGACGGCTGCTCGCCGATGCGTAAGATTATGAACGTTACCATTCCGGGAATAAAGCCACAGCTGGTTCTGTGCTTGTTCACGACCATTCTCGGCTATCTCGGTCTTTACGGACAGAATTACGTGCTGTCCGCCGGCGGTCCGACTATTGCTGCAATAGCAAGTATGCCGGCAGGAGGAAAGACCTCCACGATTATGTATTTCATTCAGGACATAGTAGCGAACAACCTGACCTTTAAATCCAGTCTTTACGGATTAGGTGCTGCGGCGAGCCTGGTTTACGCATTGTTTGCCGGAATAATCTCCGGTATTCAGATGTATATGACCAGGGAGAAGAAAACGGGTACAAAGATTTCGGAGGCATATAACAAATGGCACGAAATAAAATAACCTTAGAACAGTACATAGGCTTCCGTAAAAAGCGGATGTTCGGAGAGAAGAGAAGAGTCAATATGGCAAAGGTATTTTCCTTTGTCTTTCTGACGCTGTTCTGCATAATCTGGCTGTCACCCTTCCTGATTATGTTCTTCGGCTCCTTAAGAGGCTTTACCGATACTATGCTCTATCCCAAGGAGCTCTTTTATCCGCATAGCGGATACACCCTTGAAAACTACGAGATGCTTCTCCTCGGCAAGCTGCCGGAGGGAATAGGACAGGTCAACGCGGTTCAGGATTACAAGATCGGCACCTGGTTCCTTAACAGCTGCTTCAGTGCAATTGGCGGAACCCTGCTGTACCTTGCCGTAGCGTCTATGGCCGCATACGCCTTCACCTTCATAGATTTCAAGTATCGCAACGTTCTGTTTGCAGCAATAATAGCCTCGATGGTAATTCCCGGTGCTGCTACCGCCGTAGGTAATCAGTCTATGGTATATTCTATGGGACTTAACAGATCGCTTCTCGCTCTGATAATTCCCGGACTTGGCGGCGTGTACGGAATGTATCTTATCAAGACCTTCTTCGAGTCTATACCGAAGGATCTTATTGAATCGGCTAAAATGGACGGATACAGCAACTTCAAGATCTTCTACAAGATAGTATTGCCTCTCGGCAAGACGGTTCTGTTCGTACAGGGACTCTTCGGCTTTATGGGTGGCTGGAACGACCTTATCTGGCCCCAGATGCTGTACGGAGCAAAGGATACCGATCTTTGGACGCTTCAGGTCGGTATGGCCTACATCATCAACAATACCAAATCCAGCAATCTGATTGGTACGGCGTTGGCGGGCGGTGTGATCTGCCTTCTGCCCGTGTTGGTAATGTATATAATTGCACAGGATAAGATCATCGAGGGTATGTCCAGCAGCGGAATTAAAGGATAATAGGGAGTGATAAAATGGCTAATACAGATAACAGGCCTGTTGACGGCGGTATGGAAATACCCGTCAGAGAGGCAGGCAAAATATTAAAGCAAAGCGGAAATAAGATATCTAACAGCGAGGTAGACGCCTTCGTATCTCTGAAGGACATAAACAAGATTTATCCCAACGGTGTTCAGGCGGTCTACGATTTCAATATCGATATTTCCGAGAAGGATTTTATAGTTCTGGTAGGTCCGTCGGGCTGCGGTAAGTCTACGACTCTCCGTATGATAGCAGGCCTTGAGGACATTACCAGCGGTTACTTATATATTGATAAGGTTCTTTCTAACTATACAAGCAGCAAGGACCGCGATATTTCAATGGTTTTCCAGAATTATGCGTTGTATCCGCAGATGACGGTCTTTGACAATATCGCATTTCCTCTTCGTGCCCGCAGATTCAGAAGACCTATGGAGGCTACCGTCACCAAATCCTACGCCCAGGCCGTTTCGGTTCTTGAGAACCGACTTGATGAATTCAACGAGGCACACAGAGCGGCTAAGGATAAGGCACTTAATTACGGTACGGTCGTTGAATACGTTGCGACCAGACTGAAGATAAGCGATGGTGCAGCGGCTCTTCTTTGCAAGGCAAATACCTCGGATATCAAGGGCTTTAAGGAAACCGCAAAGCTCAGAACCGAGAAGGAGAGGGAGAAGCTTGCCGCTAAGGGATATACCGTCGACTCGGAGTACAGACTCCTTAAGGACGGTGCTATCCAGTACCATCAGGTAAAGATGAGCAACGAGGAGATCCGCTCAAGAGTTTTCGAGGCGGCGGAGATACTCGACCTCGGTCCCTATCTTGACAGAAGGCCGAAGGAGCTGGCGGGCGGTCAGATGCAGCGTGTTGCACTTGGCCGTGCTATAGTAAGAAATGCGAAGCTCTTCCTTATGGACGAGCCGCTCTCAAACCTGGATGCCAAGCTGAGAGTACAGATGCGTTCGGAGATCGTAAGGATCCACGAGCAGATCGGTGCCACTACCATCTACGTTACCCACGATCAGACCGAGGCTATGACTATGGCTACCAAGATCGTGGTAATGAGCAAGGGATGGGTACAGCAGATCGGTACTCCCAAGGAGATTTATTCAAGCCCCAAGAACATCTTTGTGGCTACCTTCATAGGCTCGCCTGCGATGAACGTTTTCGATGCAGAGTATGACAGCGGCAGACTTGTTTTCCAAGGCGGATACGAGGTTTCGCTTTCGGATGAATACGTGAAGCGGCATAACGCTTACTACGAGGCTAAGATCCTTGATCTCAAGAGGATGCTTGATACCCCCGACTTCAAGAAGATGCACGCACTGAAGCTGCTTGACGGTATTCTCTACAAGGAGGCTGACTCCGATGCAGCTGTTATTTCGGCTGCTCTTGACGAGATAATCTCTATTACCGACGGTACCGAATGCTGCGGTGAAATAAAGGCTCTCGTTGAACAGTATAGAGCAGAGGGCATCAAGGACAGAAATTCCGACAAGAAGTGGCTGCTCAGAATCCGCGAGCCTCTTCTCAGCTTTGAGAAGATACCTGCCGAGGATATCGGTATGCTTCATAATGCTCAGGTATTCAGTAAAGAGGAGATCGTCGTTGACAATACTCTTTACTATCAGAAGCCGAAGAAGAACAAGAAGCCCGTAAAGTCCAACGTTAACCTTAATTCTACCGATATTGAATTCGTTAACAATCTTTACGAGGTTGCGACAACTCTTCTTGACAGATGCGAGAGGGCTCTTGCGGGCAGACATCCTATCAGAGTGGGTGTCAGACCCGAGGACATCGTCCTCAATTCCGAGTTCGTCGGCAACAAGACCGACGGCTTTACCGTTAATTCCAACATCGTAGAGCTTCTCGGCAGCGAGCTTCTTGTTCACTCCGAGTTTGCAGGAGCGGATATTGTGGCTAAGATTTCAACCAACGTATTGATCAAGCCTCACACCGACGTCGAGCTTGCCTTCAATAAGGATAAGATCCTTATCTTTGACGACAGCTGTGGCGACAGAATCTGATAGGAGGCTGTTATGCGTAAGATTATTTGTGCTTTTTTGATAATTATGATGCTTTTACCGATCTTATCCGGATGCGGAAGCGACTATCCCGAGAGCGTGGAGTCGAAGCTTCAGGACGGTGTTGATTACGTAGACCACGCCTCCACCTATGACGGTGAGGGACTCAGCTACGACGAGTCTATGTGGTACGTTAATAAGCTTGATAAGGTTCCGCTTCCTGACCCTCACGTGTACGTTGAGGGGGATACCTATTATATTGTTGGAACAAGTGACAGAGACGGCAGCGTTATTGATTGCTACACCACCGAGGACTTTGTCACCTACGAAAGACATACCGAGATTTACAATCCGAAGCTTTACGGCGGCTGGGAGGCTACCAAGGCGGATATTTACGCCCCCGAGCTTTATTGCTTCGGCGGTATCTACTATATGTATTACAGTGCGAAGGACAGCAGCGGCATAAGACGCAACAGCGTTGTAGTTGCCGACAATCCCTTAGGCCCGTACGAGCCTCTGCAGAAGGGAAGCGTAAACGGCCTTGCCGCACCCGTATTCCTCGATCAGAATAAAACCTACGACGTTCTCGACATTACCGTTTTCGTTGATGACGACGGTCAGATGTACATGTATTACAGCGTGGCAAGCAACGAGAATCAGCACATTGTCGGCGTCAAAATGAAGAATCCCTACGAGGTGGATTGGTCTACATATACCAGAATAGTTGTGCCCGGTGCACTCAATTCTACGATGACCGTGCTGAAGCCTCTTACCTGGGAGATGTTCAGAGAGGGATTGCCTATTGCTGAGGCACCCTATATGATCAAGTCCGAGGGCAAGTATTATATGACCTACTCGGTAAACGGATGCTGGAACAAGTATTACAACGTATGCTATGCCGTATCCGACTCGCCCCTCGGCAATTATGAGAAGCCCTATGCATCGGACGGTATGTGGACAAATCTGTTCCTCGGCTATCCGGGCACGAAGATGGCAAGCTCCGACGTCTATAATCAGTGGTCGGGCTTTGCCTCGGGCACGGCACATCATTGCTTCTTCAACATCGGCGATCAGCTGATGATAGGCTATCACGCCCATCAGAACCGTGACAGCAATAAGGGCTATACCAAGAGGTATTTTGCCTTTGATTACGTTCATTTTGATGAAAGCGGTACTCCGTATGCAAACGGCCCCACCTATTCCGTCCAGCCTCTTCCCGAGGCAATTAGCGGATATAAGAACATTGCCCCCCTTGCTACCGTCAAGGCTAAGAACGTCACCAACTTTGAAGCTCTCAATGATAATTACGTGGTTGACTGCTATAACCTGAAGGGTGAGGAGGCTAAGGAGGCAGCCATCGGTACGGGTTATTCCTTCATCGAGCTTAAGTTTGATAAGGAATACGAGATCGGCGGCATTGCAATTTACAACAGTGCCTTCTACGGCAAGCAGCTTGCGGAAATTGAGTATATTGATTTCGGTAACGGAAACGCGATCCAATATCCCCAGTTCTGCTCCGACATATATGTGAACGACTCTACGCAGTTCGTCTTCCCGAACAGTGCATTTACCGTTGAAATAGTAAACACCTTCAGGGCAGACCACGTGGTGATATGCGTGAAGACCGAGAATGCGGCAGCCCTTAATGAGATAGTCATTCTGGGAAAATAAGGAGGCTTTAATGAAAAAATTATTAGCTTTATTACTGATCCTTGCTACGCTTCTTGCTATTGCGGGATGCAGACCTCCCGACAAGCCTGACCAGCAGCCCGGCCCCGATAGCGGGGACGAGAGCAACAGGGTTCATCTTATCGTCCTTGCAGGACAGTCGGGAGCACGCGGTAAGGCACTCGTCAGCGATCTGTCCGAGGAGGATAAGGAGCCTAACGAGGACGTGAGCATTCTTGCCGACGGCCTTCCTATGGAATCCCTTAAAAACATCCCCGGCATCGATGAATCGCTTTATATCGACGATTTAGAGCCGGGATACGGAGATTTTCCCTCCGAGTTCGGTCCCGAGATCGGAATGGGACAGACGCTCGCGTCCGTGTACCCCAGGTTTGATTCCGACTATAAGGCGGTTATCGTTAAATATACCGCCAGCGGCTCTACCTTCACCGATCATTGGTATTCCACCTCTCTGATTGATGATGGCGAGGCAGGTCCCTATCTTAATCTTGACCAGTCTGCCACCACGGGGAAGGGAAGTGAGACCGGCCCTCTGACAAACAACCTTTACTGCCTTGTTGAGAAGGCTATTGCCGAGCTTACCGATCTCGGATATGAGGTCGTAATCGACGGTATGGCATTTGTCCACGGCGAGCAGGATGCGAAGTTTGATGATAATATGGAGATCTACGGTGAGGCTCTTCGTTGCTTTATCAACGATTTCAGGGCATATTTCGGCGGTGACATACCCGTCGTCGTTACAGAGGCATTGACCAACAGTGCAAAATACTCCAACAGGCTGAGAGACATACAGGCCGACGTGGCCTCATCTCTTGACAGGGTTTCGTTTGTTGAGACCGATGACCTTTACACCAACACCTTCGAGCCCTGGCACTTCGGGGCAGAGGCTAACATTATCCTGGGCAACAGAATAGCGGCAGAGATCGCCTCTTATAACGAAACGAGAGTTATAAAGAGCATTGACGAGGAGGTTATTAACCTTCCCCTCGGAGCTGCAGTATCTCTTCCGGATTACGTTAAGGCAAGCTTTACCAACTATTACAGCGGCTACGTTAAGGTAGAGGAGTATTCCACCTATGATTGCAATAAGGCGGGCCTCCAGGACGTCAGCCTTAAGGTGAAGGATGCCGAGGGAATTAAGGAGTTCACTCTTACGGTAAATCTCAGCAACAGCGTAGCCTTCGTCGACGGCAAGCTTACCGAGTATGCTAACGCAGGAAGGCTTTCTCTTCCGGGCGGCCTTGGTGATGTTTACGTTATCAAGGGGGATAGCGGACTCTATATTGCCGCGGATATTAAGGACGGCGAGATATGGACCGACGGTGAGAGCTGGCACAGAGGTGATATGGGACAGAAGGGAAACAACGATGACCTTATCGTGTATATCACCGACACCGATGCCTCTGAAAGAAGAACCGTCTGCTTAAGCTCGGCAGGCCTTATGCGAGTGTACGGCAAGGGCGTCAGCCTTGACAGCCCCGACATTACCCTTGAAATCGGAAATCTTATATACAACAAGAAGATATCCGACGCCGAATACCGCGTGATCACCAAGGGGCTCGTTAACGGCGAGAGCTCGGAGGGTATGACTCTCGAGCTTTATATAAGCTACGAGGCCCTCGGTATTGAGAATCCCGATGATATCAGACTGCTCTTCAATTATAACAACGTATCCGGCTCTGCCGATGCAAAAACCAATACCGACAATTATCTTGCGAAGACCGACGCTAATGATAAGGCAGAGGAAAATACCGAAGCCTATTTCAGCATCGGCGAGATAATTAATTAATAATATGGATAAACAAGAAAGATTTAACAGATATAAATATCTGACGGGGCTATCCGCCTGGGAGATCGCCAGCTATCAGGATCCATCATCGATTCTGATACTTAACGATGGCCCGAGCGGTCTCCGTAAACCGCTGAGGAATGGCTTTACAAGTCGGATCG
>JAZQDF010000133.1:0-3371 GCA_045546635.1 Eubacteriales bacterium | reverse complement strand
AATATGGACAATAGCGAAAGGCGGTATCTGCCTCATAAGGTCTGTTAACACCGTATCTCTCGTTCAGAGGATCGGGCTCCTCCTCATCCGTGGTGACGTCAAAGGTGGAATAACGATTTTTTCCCGTTGCATTTTTGAAATTATAAACCGTATTCACAATGGCAACGATAACGAACACAACGCCAAATATTGCAAACAATCCGCCGCCCATTGATGCGGCAATAACCGTCCAGATAACGCCGAAAACGGCGACTGCTATTCCCATAATTCCGCCCATCATCGAAGGGCCGCGACCAGGCTTTATACTTTTCATAAATATACTCCTTTTTTAATTCTGCCCCGAATTATACTATGCTTTTGTGCTTTTTAAGTATTTTGGCAATGATGCCACGCTCTACCTCAATATTACAGGGATAGGGGTGCTTTTTCGCAGTCTTCTCAAAATCAAGGAGAATTTTCTCGGCGGTTTTCTCATCATTTCTTACAAGAAGGGCGATGGCGTACTGCGTACGGATAACCGAGGGATAGGACCGCATTGATTTCATAAACCTATCAAGCTCGGGGGTGAGATATGCCGACAGGTCGGGGCTGTCCCCATTAATAAGACGGCAGGTGATAAGGTCGCAGGTGAGCAGGCTTCTGTGCAGGCCGAGGATGTTGTAGCCCGAGTCAAGAACCCTTTTAATCTCCTCCTCGGCGGTGACGGTGTCAAGCCTGTCGAGATGTCTTTCTGCGGCGAAGACGGCAATTGATGAGCAATGAAGATTCTGCATATCCGCCCCATCGGGAAGAGTGAACCACTCGTCCGGCATATCGGCGGTGAGAGTGCCACCGAGCTGTGCGGCATTCATAAGCAGCTGCTTTCGTAAGGCGTCCCTGGCGTCGGGGTTGTTCATAAGCTGGATGGCGTTCATACCGTCGTTGGCAATACCGCCCGCATTAAAGGGAATGCCGTTTGTAATAGCAACGTAGAAGGACACCGCTGCACCGAGAAGAAAGATAAGTGCGACGAGAACGTTATTAAGCGTAAGGTAGTAAAGCAGGGCGAGGATGGCTGCCAGGATAACGTTGGCAATTACGCCGCCGAAGTTGTAAAGCAAGGTCTGTGCCCTGCTCTCATCAGACTCGGGCGGGATCATAAGACATTGACCGCCGGTGCCCGCAAGGGAGAAGCGGCGAAGCCTGATGCGTCCGTCCTGCCGAGCCCACATAAGACTGAATATACGGAAGGAGGAGAAGCCGTAGCCCGCAATCAGGCCGAAGACAAGGTGGCCGCCCTCGTGAATTATGATGGCGAGATAATAGCTGACGACGATACCCGCTATACCGAGAATAACCTCGGGAAAGCTGAAGAAGCCCGATAACAGCGTTACCGACGTGAGAATTCCGAAGCCGATGGCATAGGCAAAAAAGAATATGCCTATAGCTATGCTATAGATTTTATTCGTCGTATTTTCTTTTTTCATTTTATCCTCCTTATTCAAGGCCCGCAAAGCCCGACTGACGAATAACCTCGTAGACGGCGATGGCAACCGAATTTGACAGATTAAGACAGCGAAGAGTCTTACGCATCGGGATACGGACGCTGCGGTCGATATTCTCGGCTATAAGCTCGGGCGGAAGGCCCACCGACTCCCTGCCGAAAACGAGATATGCGTTATCGGGATATTCTATATCGGCGTATGAATTTTTACCGTGGGCGGAAAAGAAATAAAGCTGTGCATTCTCATTCTGCCCTAAAAAATCGTTGTAATTTTCATAATAAGTCACATCAAGCTTATCCCAATAATCAAGGCCCGCCCGCTTCAGAGTGCGGTCGGAGATCTCAAATCCGATGGGCTTGATTATATGAAGTCTGGCTCCCGTAACCGCACAGGTGCGTGAGATATTGCCTGTGTTCTGAGGTATTTCGGGAGAGTAAAGAACTATATTGATCATACATTCCTCAACAAAATTTTGATTTAGTCTATTCTACCACAGACCGAGGTAAAATGCAATACAGAGAGAGCGTTTTGTTCGAAAAATACAAAAAATAAAATATTTTACAAATTACTCTTTATTTTTTTCTGTTTATGTGATATAATATGGTGATTAATTATGTTTCCATAGCGAAAGGAATAGAAAATGGGAATTTTCAAGTCTTTATTTAAAAGCTACAGCGAAAAGCAAATACAGAGATTAATGCCCCTCGTTGACGCGACCGAGGCCCTTGCCGACAAGTTCAAGGCTATGACCGATGCCGAGATGAGAGCGTATACAGATAAGCTGAAGGGTGATCTTGCAAACGGCAAGACTCTTGACGACATACTTCCCGAGGCATTTGCCCTGGTAAGAGAGGCGGACGACCGAGTCCTCGGCAAGCGTCCCTTCCGCGTACAGATCATCGGCGGTATACTTCTGCACCAGGGACGAATCGCCGAGATGAAGACCGGTGAGGGTAAGACTCTCGTTGCTACCCTGCCCGCATACCTTAACGCCCTGTCGGGCAAGGGTGTGCATATCGTCACCGTAAACGACTATCTGGCGAAGCGTGACTCGGACGAGATGGGACGTGTATACGGCTTCCTCGGTCTCAAGACCGGTCTTATCGTCCACGGCCAGAAGCCAAACGAGAAGAGAGAGGCCTACGCGGCGGATATTACCTACGGCACGAACAACGAGCTCGGATTCGACTACCTTCGTGACAATATGGTTATATACAAGGAGAGAATGGTACAGCGTGGCCATAACTTTGCAATTATCGACGAGGTGGACTCTATCCTTATAGACGAGGCGAGAACCCCCCTTATCATTTCAGGTCAGGGCTCTAAGTCCACCGATCTTTACGCAATGGCAGACAAGCTGGTACGCTCGATGACGCGTCACGTGATCAAGGAGGTAGACTCGAAGCAGGACCTTGACGTTTACGACGAGGACTTTATCGTAGACGAGAAGGCACGCACCGCAGTACTGACACAGCACGGTATTGACAAGGCCGAGAAATTCTTCGGCATTGAGAATCTTTCCGACCCCGAAAACACCACCATCTATCACCACGTTAACATTGCCATCAAGGCTCACGGCGTTATGAAAAACGAGGTTGACTATATCGTAAAGGACGGCAACGTTCTTATCGTAGATACCTTCACCGGCCGACTTATGCCCGGCAGACGCTACAACGACGGTCTGCACCAGGCAATCGAGGCTAAGGAGGGCGTTGACGTTCAGCGTGAGAGCCGCACCATTGCGACCATTACCTTCCAGAACTACTTCCGTATGTACGGAAAGCTGTCGGGTATGACAGGTACGGCGCTTACCGAGGAGGACGAGTTCAAGACTATTTACGCCCTTGACGTAGTTGAGGTTCCCACAAACAAGCCTATGATCAGAAT
>JAZQDF010000132.1:0-3144 GCA_045546635.1 Eubacteriales bacterium | reverse complement strand
GCTTCCTTATCAAAATGCTTTCTGGGCTGGTCGCGTTTAGGATCAATAAGCGATATTTTAAGCTTGCTTATCCTTTCTTCGCCGCCTACGTTCTCCTCGGCAAGGCTATTATCGAGGAAAATCGCGTCAAGACCTCGTCCGAGGCCACTGTTTTTCTTTGCCATAGTCGTCTCCTTTATTTATAAGGTATTTTTATATTTTTGATTACTTAATAATAATGCTTTATTGTTTCAAAGCATAGTTTGAAGGTCCAAAAGGCATAATTTATGTCCTTTAAGCCCCCCTGAAAGAGCTAAAAACATCATTTAATTACTCTCAAAGCGGTCTGAAAAAGCTTAAAATCTCTGTTTTCTCTTAAAAATCATTTGATAACTCTCGAAGCAACCTTTTATAACTCTCAAAGAGGTCTGAAGAAGCTTCAAATCCCCGATTTTTGCCCTTGAAAATCATTTGATTGCTTCTACAATATCCAATGCAGCTTAATAATAATGCTTTTACCGTATTATTCGCTTGTAATTATGAAAAAATAAGCGTCAAAAACGTTTATTTTTGGCTTTTTACGTATTTTTCCGCTGAACTATAGGAGCATTAAGCGGATAACCGGGAAAACAAATTTTTAGCATTGACCTGCTAAAAAATGGTTAGGAATTAAGATACCGTAAAATAGAAAAAATAAACATAAAGTTAGTTAATTTGGATATTTAGCTTAGATATAGAAAAAATGATTTACTGAATGAAAATTATCGAAAAAAGTATTAATTATTAATCAATTTTTTGATATTTTTAGGTTTTTCTTTTTGTTTTAAAGAAAAAATACTTAGATAATGACGCATAAAACCTTGTTGAAATTAATGATTTTTTGGTATTTCAAAAATTAATCAGAAAAAACCATATTAAAAAACAACGAGAAACGAAAAAAATAAAAATTCAGATAAAAATAACTGCACACGGTAGCAAATTGGAAGAAATTTTAATATAAAACAGAACATCTGAAAATAAATTGGCGGTAATTAATTTCTGATCATAAGGCTTACAGCGGCTTAAGCAGGCTTAAAACCAAGCTATAACATCCATTTTCGCTTTTTTTGGAATAATTCCCCACCGTAATGCCCTTTAGCGAGCCTGAGGGCTTTATTTCATCATTTTTTTGAATTCAAAAATAGATCTTTTAGGATTTTGTTACCACTTTTTGCTATTTTTTAAGATTTCATCTATCGAATTATAAACAGAATGTTGAAAAACATTCCAACACAGCTCAAAAATCCGAAATCCCTTGAAAAATAAGGGTTTTTCCTGAACAATTCACCTAATTTTTTTAAAAAAAGACAAATAAATAACAAGTTTTCAACATTAATAACATTTAAAATGTTGATAAATAATGGTAAAATATGGTAAAAATATACGAACAAAAGCAGAATCGTGAAATTTTCAAATATAAGTCAGGAAGATGACACGATTTATATGAATTTTACGTTTTTATTCTTAATAAAGCATCGGAAGATGAGATTTTGTTTAGATAAAACGGTTAAGTTTTAAAAAAACTCATATAAAGTGATCTTTTATCTTTTATCTGGGTATCATTCCCGAGAAAGTATTTGTTTTTTTCTTTTTTTGTGTTTTTTTCCGCCTTTTACCTAAAAGACTCCCAAAAAAAGCCAAAATCTGTGTTAATAATACTCAATTTTGTACAATTATTCGGTCAATAATCTGATTTTTCGTTTTTTTTATTAATTTTCTCTGAAATTATTCTCTCAGTGTTTCTTAAAAACCGAGTATGAGAACACTTAGATCCTCATCATAAGTTCTTTTGCTACTGCTGCATACTCCAAAGAACCCTTTCCGTAGGGATCGTGATAGCAAATTGGTTCACCGTAGCCGGGAGCCTCGGAAATACGCACCGTTCTGGAGATCGGAACCTTGAATAGCTTGTCTGCATAGTACTTTTTAAGCTCTGCAACCACCTGACCGGTCAAAGTAAGGCGTCCATTATACATTGTAAGCAGGATTCCAACCACTTGAAGCGTGGGATTGTAGAGATTTTTTATCTTTTTTACGGTATTTAATAGCTGCGACATACCTTCAAGCGAGTAAAATTCGCACTGCATTGGTATTACAACGCCGTCAGAAACCGATAAAGCCTTTACCGTAAGCATTCCGAGCGACGGAGGACAGTCAATAAAGATATAATCATACTCGTCCTTGATGCTGTCAAGGGCAATTTTCGTGAAATTGAGGTTCTCATCAAGCTCCTGGAGCTCGATTTCTGCCCCGGCAAGCTCAATATTTGCAGGAACAACAGATAAATTTTTGAATCTTGTCTTAATTATAGCCTCAGAAATGTCACATCTGCCGATTATTACGTCATAAGTAGTGTTTTTAATCTTTGATTTTTGCAATCCAAGTCCACTTGTAGCATTTCCCTGCGGATCCATATCAATCATAAGCACCTTTTTGCCCTTGTTTGCTATCTGTGCTGATATGTTAACGCAGGAAGTAGTCTTTCCAACGCCACCTTTCTGGTTAGAAAATGAAACAACCTTTGCCATTTTTACCTCCAATTGATAGATTTATGCAGTTTTTTGATTTAAAAACGCATAATTCCCTTCATTTTATTATATTACATATACATTATACTATATTTTAGTTGGAATGTCAATTGTTTTGCATTAAAACCTTTGTTTTTCTCTTAATTATTCAGGCTCACCTGCACAGGTAATTGGATTATCCCCGTTCTTTATACTATAATCACAGATTTTCTCACCTATTACGTTGAATATGTATTTTGTTTCACGTGAAACATTACATTTTTATCATAATTTCATTTTTAATCTATGTAAAGTAGTCCTCTTTTACTTAGTAAAGTAAAAAAAATCACTCATTCAGTGCTATTATAATGTTTTAATTGAGTAGAAAAAGTATTATTATTAAAAAATAAGGTTTAAGAACCAATGTTTCACGTGAAACATTATAAATAATTCCGTTGCGGCTCAATAACAGGATATTTCTTAATAATAACATAGGAATGAATTAATAAGGTTATTATTGAATAATCAGCCTGTAATTAAATAACACCGGTAAATTCAATATTAAACCCTTGTTTTGAGTTTTTTAAACTAAATAACTCATTGTTTCACGTGAAACAAT
>JAZQDF010000131.1:0-5298 GCA_045546635.1 Eubacteriales bacterium | reverse complement strand
TAAGACCGCTTGGCCTCCGACTTCCCGAGTCTCTTCTCAATAAAGAAAAGGATCACGTTGCCGGCTTTGCCCCCGAGGTCGCATGGGTAACACACGGCGGCTCCGAAAAGCTCACCGAGCGCCTTTGCGTAAGACCTACCTCGGAGACCCTCTTCTGCGAGCACTACGCCGACATCATCAACTCCTACCGCGATCTGCCCAAGCTCTACAATCAGTGGTGCTCGGTAGTCCGTTGGGAAAAGACCACACGCCCCTTCCTGCGCAGCCGCGAGTTCCTCTGGCAGGAGGGACACACTATGCACAGAACTGCAGAGGAGGCCGAGGCAAGAACGGTTCAGATGCTGAACGTATACGCCGACTTCTTCGAGAAGGATCTTGGCATTCCCGTTATCAAGGGACAGAAGACCGATAAGGAAAAGTTTGCGGGTGCGGAGGCTACCTACACCGTTGAGGCTCTTATGCACGACGGTAAGGCATTGCAGGGCGGTACCTCTCATAACTTCGGCGACGGCTTCTCCCGTGCCTTCGACATTCAGTTCTTAGACAGCGACAACCAGCTGAAGTATCCCTTCGAGACCTCCTGGGGCGTTTCTACCAGAATTATCGGCGGTATTATTATGACTCACGGCGACGATTCCGGTCTTGTTCTTCCTCCCAGCGTTGCTCCCATTCAGGTAGTCGTTATTCCCGTACAGCAGCACAAGGAGGGCGTAATTGAGAAGGCGAACGAGATCGCCGACACCCTCAAGGCTGCAGGCTACAGAGTTAAGGTCGACGCATCCGAGCAGTCGCCCGGATGGAAGTTCTCCGAATACGAGATGAAGGGTGTTCCCCTTCGCGTGGAGATCGGTCCCCGTGATATCGCAGACAATAAGTGCGTTATCGTAAGACGTGATAACAGAGAAAAGAGCTTTGTTTCTCTCGACGTTCTTTGTGAGGCGGTTGAGCAGGGACTCAAAAACCTTCAGCAGGCTATTTATGAGAAGGCACTTCAGAACAGAGAGAACCGCACCTTCACCGCACACACCCTCGACGAGCTTAAGGACATCGCAGCCAAGAACAACGGCTACATCAGAGCTATGTGGTGCGGCGAGCTTGAATGCGAGATGAAGCTTAAGGAGGAGGCAGACGTTACCTCCAGATGTATGCCCTTCGGTGCTGAGGCCATCGGCGACAAGTGCGTATGCTGTGGCAGAGAGGCAAAGAAGCTCGTTTACTGGGGTAAGGCGTACTGATAAATAACCGATTATTTCACAGGAAAGGAGATGGCAGAGGTGGCAGATTCAAATATTATTACCTTCCGTGCCCAGGACGGCAATACCGTCAAGCTTGAATACCGCGAATCGCTGCCATCGGCAAGCGACCTGGCACGCGAGTACGCAAGGGCGGGTTATCCCGACAGATACGCCGTTTTTACCGAGAAGCAGACGTCCATCTCCGCCTGCGGCGATATCATATCGGGAAACGAAGCCGAGCGTGGACTCTTCCTGTCCTGCATACTCCGCCCCTCGATCTTCCCTTCTCAGGCAGGATCCATCGGCCCGCTGAGTGCGGTTGCATTGGCATCGGCTCTTGAGGAGCATACGATGAAAAGCGTACGCATCGGTTGGATAAGCGATATATTCTCCGACGGCATCAGGATCGGCCAGAGCTCTGTTGAGGGCAAGCTCGACAATTTCACCTCCTACGAGTATCTTATAGTAAGCTTTTCCGTAAGGCTTGATCCAAAGAAATTTACACCGAGGCTTACCGATCTTGTAAGGCAGGTGTTCGAGGACGGCAATCAATCCATTCCTATGATAATGGCCAAGACGGTGCTGAACAGATTCTTCACTCTTTACCGAGACGTAAAGAACCCCGATAAGCATCTTGACAGCTATGCCGAAAGATTTGCCCTTAAGGACAAGAAGATCAAGTACATCGAGGACGGCAAGAAAAAGACGGTGAAGGTGGTTGAGGTCAACCGAGAGAATCTTGCACTTATCGTAGAGACGCGTGACGGCAGGAAAATCAGCGTAACCTCACAGTCGTCGGTAATAATTCCGAACAGAATATAAATAAAATCCCACGGCATAATCCAAAGCGGAGGCCGTGGGGTTATTTTTTTGCCCCTTAACCACTACAATTAAATATCTGTATTAAGGGAGACAAGAAATGAACAAAAAGAGATTATTAACTTCAATTACCGCTATATCCGAAAGAGTCTGTCAAATTCTGCCCGCATTTTTCTGGCTGTTTTTGATTTTTGGCTTCGAGGAGCCACTGATGGCAATAATAACACTTGTTTCTGCACTCCTCCACGAATGTGGGCATATCGGATATATTTTACTCAAGAAAGAAATACCTCTGAATCTAAAGGGGGTGATCTCGGGCTTCAGAATAAAGAACAGCCCGAGACTGTCCTACCGCGAGGAAATGTATCTCTACCTATCAGGCCCGGCGGTAAATCTCGGCATATTCGTCATCGCCTCCCTCTTTGCTCGGTTATTCGGTAAAATATGTCCTCTTATCGCGACGATCAACCTCGCCACTGCCCAGTCAAACCTTGCTCCCATAGAGGGCTACGACGGCTACGGTGCCATCCTTGCTTACCTGAGAGAACGAGAGGTGGGCGAGACGGCAGAAGCCGCCCTCAGACGTCTTTCAACCGCCCTCATATTTCTTCTGACCCTGCTGTCGCTGTATTTTATTGACCGTTTTGGCGGCGGATATTGGATATTCGTCCTGTTCTTCATATCCACCCTCCGACGTGTGGATCGGGGGCTTGTTGAGTGATTTTTGAGATTTCGTGAGATTTTGGGAGATTTAAAGAGATTTTGGGAGATTTATCGGTTTTTTTGTGAGAAAAATCTGTTAAAATACGGAAAATCACGGCTAAATGCTAAATTTTTTAAAAGAAAATTATAAAAAACTATTGCAAATATAAAATGTTTTTGCTATAATTAACGCTGTCAAGCTATAGACTGTTTTTGACCTATATTGACAAATAAAAACACGTTGGTGTTTTCGGAAAGGATTTGAGATTTTAAGAAAATGGCAAAGCTCATTGAGTTGAAAGGAATTTCAAAATCATACGACGGCGAGAAGGTTATCGACGGTATGAACCTTTACATCCGTGACGGTGAATTTATCACCCTGCTCGGTCCGTCGGGCTGTGGTAAGACCACCACACTTCGAATTATAGGCGGCTTTGAATCGGCTGACGAGGGCACTCTCTACTTTGACGGTGTCGAAATCAGCGACGTTCCCGCTTACAAGAGGCATATCAACACCGTATTCCAGAAATATGCCCTGTTCCCTCACCTTAATGTTTATGAGAATATCGCATTCCCCCTCAGACTGAAAAAGAAGTCGGAGGATGAAATAAAAACCCGCGTGACCGAGATGCTTAAGATGGTCGCACTTTCAGGCTTCGAGAACAAGAGCGTAAGCACGCTGTCAGGCGGTCAGCAGCAGCGAGTTGCTATTGCCAGGGCACTTATCTCTCACCCCAAGGTTCTTCTCCTTGACGAGCCCCTCGGTGCTCTTGACCTTAAGCTGCGTAAGGATATGCAGAACGAGCTTAAGACCATCCAGCAGGCTATCGGCATCACCTTTATATACGTCACTCACGATCAGGAGGAGGCTCTTTCAATGTCCGACACCATCGTTGTTATGGCGGACGGCGAGATCCAGCAGATAGGCACTCCTACCGATATTTATAACGAGCCGAAGAACGCCTTTGTCGCCGACTTTATCGGCGAGAGTAATATTATCGACGGTGTAATGCTTGAGGACAGACGCGTTCGCTTCTCCTCCCACACCTTCGACTGTGTTGACGGCGGATATGATAAAAACGAGGCTGTTGACGTTGTCGTAAGGCCTGAGGACGTTGACGTTGTGGAGCCCGATAAGGGTATGCTGACCGGCAAGGTCACCAGCGTAACCTTCAAGGGCGTGCATTACGAGATCATCGTTGATATCAAGGGCTTCAAGTGGATGATACAGTCCACCGACTACGTTGCCCCCGATGCGACCATCGGTCTGTTCATCGAGCCCGAGGCTATTCATATTATGAAGAAGTCCAAGTATTCGGGCAAATTCGGCGACTATTCTTCCTTCTCGGACGAGCTTGACCAGCTTTCTGACGCGGATACCGCAGAGGAGTTCTGACGATGAAGAAGAAGCGTTCCGTTATGCATTCAATAGCGGCAGCTCCCCACATTTTCTGGGCCATTCTCTTTATTATTCTGCCGCTGCTCATAGTGATCTACTATGCCTTTACGGATGATACGGGAGCGTTCAGCTTTGATAACATTTTGTCTCTCGGCGAATACGTACCCATATTCCTGCTCTCTATAGAGCTGTCCGTAATTGCTACCTTCATTTGTCTTCTCATAGGATATCCCCTCGCCTACATAATGGCAAAGGCAAAGCCCGAGCATCAGAAAATATTCGTTATGCTCCTTATGCTTCCTATGTGGACAAACCTTCTTATTAGAACCTACTCCATAATGGCGATCCTCGACGACGGCGGTCTGCTGAATACCATTCTCGGTACCTCTATGCACATCGTCGGCACGAAGGGTGCGGTCATCTTCGGTATGGTTTACGACTTCCTGCCCTATATGGTGCTGCCCATATACACCTGCATATCCAAGATAGACAAGAATATGTGGGAGGCGGCACAGGATCTGGGCTGCAACACCTTCCGGGTTATTACAAAAGTAATCTTCCCCCTGTCTATGTCGGGCGTTATTTCGGGCGTCACGATGGTTCTCGTTCCCTCCATCAGCACCTTCTATATTTCACAGAAGCTGGGTGGTGGAACCTTCGAGCTTATCGGTGACACCATCGAGCGTCAGTTCGTGACGGGTGCCTATAACGTGGGCGGTGCTATTTCTCTCGTTATGATGATTCTTATACTTATCTCCATAGGTGTAATGAACCGCTTCAGCGAGGAGGATGAGGGAGGTATCATAGTATGAAAAAGTATGCCTCCAGAATCTATCTCTGCCTCGTTTTCGCAATACTTTACATTCCCATCCTTACCCTTATGCTCTTCTCCTTCAACAACAGCGAGAGCACGGCGAATTTCACCGGCTTCAGCTTTGAATGGTATCTAAAGCTCTTCTCGGATGAGAATGCCTTCGTTGCACTGAGAAACACGCTTATTCTTGCGGTATCCTCCGCCCTGCTCTCCACCGTTATCGGTACTGCGGCGGCAGAGGGCATCTACCGTATGAGAAACAAGTGGCTGAAGAGTGCGGTAAGCTCGGTCACCAACATCCCTATGATGAACCCCGATATCGTTACGGG
>JAZQDF010000130.1:0-1517 GCA_045546635.1 Eubacteriales bacterium | reverse complement strand
ATCATTGAGGAGATGCCCGCCAACGTGGTAAAGCGTATTTTAAAGAATTCGGATAGCGAGGACCGTGAGATCATCAACCGTATACTTAAGTATCCGAAGGATTCTGCAGGTACGGTTATGACCACCGAGTACGTGCGTTTTACGGGAGATATGACCGTTGGGGACGCACTCATCCACATCCGCCGCGTTGCTATTGATAAGGAAACTATATACACCTGCTACGTTACGGGCAGGGACAAGCGTCTTCTCGGCATCGTCACCGCGAAGGATATGCTTATCTCCGATCCTGACACCCTCCTGTCTGAGATAATGGACGAGAACGTTATCGCCGTTCATACTCACGATGATAAGGAGGAGGTGGCGATGAAGCTTGATAAGTACGGCTTCCTTGCCATTCCCGTGGTTGACAGCGAGTCTCGCCTTGTGGGAATCGTCACCGTAGACGACGCTCTCGAGGTCATCATTGAGGAGAGCGAGGAGGACTTCGCAAAGATGGCGGCGATCACCTCCGCCTCGGATACCCCCTATCTTAAGACCAACGTCCTCTCAATATGGAAATCCCGCATTCCCTGGCTTCTTATACTGATGCTCTCATCCACTCTGTCAAGTGCCATTCTCGGCAGCTTTGAGTCGGCACTCCCAGCCGTCCTCGTCCTCTTTATCCCGATGATAATGGGTACGGGCGGTAACTCGGGCGGCCAGTCATCCGTCACCGTCACCCGTTCTATCTCGCTCTCTGAGGTAGAGTTCTCGGATATCCTTCGCGTATTCTGGAAGGAGCTTCGTGTCGGCATCCTTTGTGCTCTTACGGTGGGCGTTGCCACCTTCGCCAAGGTGATGCTTATTGACGGCCTTCTCCTCGGTAATACCGATGTCACTCTTCCCGTGTCGCTGACGGTTGCCCTGTCTCTTTGTCTTACCATCATCCTTGCCAAGATAATAGGTGCAACCTTGCCCCTCCTTGCCAAGAAGGTAGGTCTTGATCCCGCCGTTATGGCATCCCCCCTCATCACCACCCTGGTGGACGCGATCTCCCTCGTGGTGTACTTCTTCGTAGCATCTAATATTTTGAATTTATAAAAAAATCGGGGCTATCTCACGTGAGATAGCCCCGAAGCTGTTTATAGAGTTATTTAATTGGAAAAATATGAAAAGCTACTCTGTTTCCTCGTCAGACGAATCATTTAAATATATATGCCAATATTCGTTTATAATCAGCCTCTGCGTTTTGCTTGTGCTTTTTTATCAGCCGATTTCAGCCTCTCGTATTTCTGCTTATATCCCGACAGCACAAGATCCATCACCGCCAGGGCTACGTCAATAACGAACAGCATTCTGTGATGCGTCAGCCCGAGCATATACAGCGTGGTGATGAAGGACATATAGAGGTACATCCTGGTGCTGAGCCTTCCCATAATATCGGTGACTCTGCCGCCGAAGGGAATATTCGTAGAAAAATAAACCAAGGCTGTAAACAGTATGATCATCAAAGTCGGAGGCCAAGCGGTCTTAGGAAG
>JAZQDF010000129.1:0-9269 GCA_045546635.1 Eubacteriales bacterium | reverse complement strand
ACATGGCTACGATCCGACTTACTCGCTTATCCTTACCGACGAGGAGAGGGAGGCCGCTGTCAGGCAAGCAAACACCGACGTCTTTAATCGCGATATGTTCATTACCGACATCTCGCTGTTCAGGCTTACCGACAGGGGTGTGACGTCAAATCCCGCCTGTCCCGAGCGTGCTTATATCCCCCGTCCGCTCTCTGACGCGAGGGCTGTTATCTCGTCCTATCACCCCGATATGATGAAGAGCTTTATTTACTCTCTTCTTCTCTCTGTCTGTGAGGGAGGCAGGGAGGTGTTCTTCCGCCTTCCCGTGCCGGATGAGGCTCTTTCGGACGCGGCTCTTGACTTTATTAACGCCCTGATGAGCGTCCTTCCGTACAGCCTGCGTGAGAGGATATCCTTTGCCACCTTCGTAAGTTCTGAGGCGGCTTATCCCGGCTTCAGGCTTAAGTGTGCATCCTCGGGGCTTGCTACGGTCAATACAGAGCGTGCCATACTCTACGATTTTGCGAGCGGCAGCGTTATAGGTCATTCTGCCGAGATGGATCGCGGAGCTATGCTTTCGGGCTTTATCTACTCTCTCCTCGAGCAGCCGAAAATCAGGGAGGCGTTTCTCGAATTTGTCAAGGGCATTGAGCAAAAATACCCCGATTTTACCCTTGATATCAAGACTCTGAAGGAGATTACCTTCCTTTTCTGGGGCTGTAGCGGATTCTATGTAGAATCAAGCGTACTGCCCGATGACGAGGCTCTTTGCAGGCTGTTTGATATTTATGAAAAATACAGAGCAGGACTTACCACCGAGCATCGGGTACAGATATACAAGTGCCTCGGAAGGTATTCAAAGAGTCAAATTGCCATTCCCGACAGCGTTTTCTCCCGCGTGTCAAGGCTTTATCCTGCCGAGTGCGTGGAGGCGAAGGCGGTTGCACTTGACGTGATGCTTAATCTTATTCACGTCGACCTTATGCGTGACAGTCTGTTCTGCTTTATTACGAGAAACTATATGAGGGAAACCGCGGAGGTTAAGGCCGAGATCATTTCAAACCTGTCCCGCGTATTTTACGGCGGCTTCCTTCAGTTGAATATTTTAGCATTCTTCGACCTTTATTTCAGACGCGAGCCGATTCATACCAGGGATATTATCCTTGACAAGCTCCTTCTGTCTATTCGTACTCCCGAAATTCAGGGGCAGATAATCAATTTCCTCGACCGTCACTATTCTGTATTTACCAGGGAGCAGAAGCTTAAGGTATGCAATACGATCCTTGAGATGATGCCCGAGTGCGATGGTCTCAGCCTTCTTCTGGTCGGCCTCGTCGACCGTCGCGTAGGACGTGAGGCAAGCGATATTTCGGCCATTATGAGGAAGAAGCTTTCTGAGATCCTTGCCGTAACTCTTGCGGCAGGTGACGGCAGGCTTGCGACTATGTTTATTGAGAAGGAGGGCTTCTGCGAGGAGATCGCTCTTACCCACGGTGCAAATCAGCTGCCGGGTAGCGAGATCATTGTCAGCATCCTTGCTTCGATGCCGGGTGCTGTCCGTGCGGATAAGCTTATCAGGGCATATACCGTCTGCGAGGGCATTAACAGAGGACTTTACCCCGCCTTCATTTATCGTCTCGCAGGTATGGCGGTAGCTGTATGGCCCTCCACCCTCGGCGATATACTGAAGGTGGACGGTGTGGCAGAGGGCAGGCTTCCTGCCGATATGCTAGAGCCCTTCCGTCAGATCGCCATATATCCCTGCCTTATCTTCACTCTTTATCAGGCCTTCTCCGGCGAGGGAATTGAGGCGGTCGTTAACTATGCCGACAAAAATCCCTATATCGCCTCTACGGCTGAATATCGGGTTATAGTCGACTATCTTGAGATTTGCCGCAGGTGTGATCTCGGTGATATTGAGGAGTCCTTCAAGATCGCCATAGGTCTGCCCGCCATCCCCGAGCTTCGTCAGAGCATAGCGGCGTATATGCGAGCAAATGCTTATAAGCCGGAGAGCCAGGATGCCGAGACAATGGCGGCATACGAGCTTATGATGGATTATCTTTCTACCGGTGGCGTTGCCCTTGGCGAGTGCTATGCAAGATATCTTAAGTATTTCGAGGACGTTCACACCGAGGAGGGAAGGTTGAGCTCCAAGGCGGCGGCGAAGCGTGCTGCAGCCGATTCGGTAGAGCTGCTTATCTCCTCCGCCTCCGAGATCGCCGATGCACACGACAGTCTTGCCGAGATAGTGATGAATGACGAGTCGGGGCTTCGCTCGGCAATAGGCGAGTTCATTGAATTTTACGGTATCGGGGCGGGTAGTTTCCTTAAAAAGCAGGTACGTGATGCTCATTTTGAGATCGAGGAGCTTGCTACCGAGCTTATTGAGGAGCGTAACGATGCTATCAGCACGCCTGCCGATGCGGTCAAATTCCTCTTTGGAATCAAGTAATGGTGCGGGGAAATATCTCCCCCTCCCACGTTTACTCCAACGCGAAATCTTCAATTTTTAAATATATTCAAAAGAGAGGCCTCAAAACCTCTCTTTTTCTATTGATTTTTCTGTCGATTTATGGTAGTATATTAGTATATTTACAGAAAGGAAGTAAAATTATGCTCGACAGAAAGAACATAGATCCCAAGTATAAATGGGATCTTACCAAAATATATGCCACCGAGGAGGATTTTAAGGCGGATTTTGATGCGGCTGCCGCTATTGTGAAGGCCTTTCCCGCACACGAGAAGACTATGTGTAAGAGTGCGAAGGGACTTCTGGCAGCTCTTACCGACGATGCAAGGCTTGGGTACATCATCAGCAAGCTCTGGACCTATGCTCATCTACATTTTGCCACAGACAATTCCAACAATCTTCACCAGGCGAGAGCAGGCAAGGTTCGTTCTCTTGCCGTTTCCGCATCTTCGGCAGGTTGGTTTGTATCTCCCTACATTCTGAAGCTTGACGAGAAGACGGTGGAGGAGTGGTTTGTTGAGGAGCCCGGACTTGAGACCTTCCGCCGCCTTATCTTCAAGGTTATGCGTGAGAAGCCCCATACCCTTAGTGATGAGTGCGAGAAGCTTGTCGCAAGTATGGGCGAGGCACTTGGCTCTCACAGCGAGATTCGCAGCATTTTTGCAAACTCTGATTTACAATTTGGCAAAATTCGTGATGAAAACGGCAAATATATGCAGCTTACCGACACGAATTACGTGCCTACACTTATGAAGCCCGAGAGAAACGTCAGACGTGCCGCCTTCAACTGCCTCTACAAGACCTACGGTCAGTTCGGCAACACCTTTGCCACTATGTATAACGGATACGTTAAGGAAAGACTTACTCTCTCGAGGCTTGGTAATTTCAAGTCCTCTCTCGAGGCGTCCACCTTCCGCGACGAGGTCACTCCGGTTATTTACAACAGCCTTATCAAGTCGGTTCGTGCATCTCTGCCCGTAATTCACGATTACTACGAGCTGAAGCGACAGGTTCTTGGCCTGGACAGACTCCATATGTACGACGTTTACGCACCCCTTATCGGCGAGTGCGAGAGCAAGTACACCTACGAGGAGGCGGTTGAGGAGGTTCTCAAGACCGTGAAGGTGTTCGGTGACGAGTATTATACCACTCTTTCCGAGGGACTTAAGGAGCGTGGCTGGGTTGACGTTTATCCCTCCAAGGGTAAGCGTGGCGGAGCCTTTAGTGCGGGCTGCCCCGGTACCGAGCCCTACATCCTTCTCAACTATACCGAGACCTTTGACGACGTTTCTACCCTCGCTCACGAGGCGGGACATTCTATGCACTCCTACTTCTCAAGAAAGTATAACGAGCCTCACAACTCGGATTATACAATCTTCGTTGCCGAGGTTGCCTCTACCGTAAACGAGCTTCTCCTGGCACACAGAAAGCTTGAGGAATGCAAGTCGGATGCCGAGAAGCTTTCTATCCTTGACGGCCTTATGGAGACCTACAAGGGCACTCTCTACCGTCAGACGATGTTTGCCGAGTTCGAGCGTAACGCTCACGCCCTCGCGGCGAAGGGCGAGCCTCTCACGGCGGATCTGCTTAACAAGGAGTATATGAAGCTTATCCGTGCTTACTTCGGCCCCAAGGTTGCGAAGGATAAGCAGATCGCATACGAGTGGATGCGTATTCCTCACTTCTACACCAACTTCTACGTCTACAAGTACGCTACCTGCATCTCTGCGGCAAGTGCTATCGTTAAGCGTATCGAGACCGAGGGCGACGCATACGTTGGACAGTATATCGAGTTCCTTAAGTGCGGCGGCTCTAAGTCTCCCCTTGAGAGCCTTCTCGTTGCGGGCATCGATATGAGCGATCCTAAGGTTGTTGACGGAGCGATAGAGGATTTCGCCTCCGCTATCGCAAAGTTCAGAGAAATTTATTCCTCCCAGGCAAAATAACAAATTTTGCTTGACAATTGCAATATGATGTGATATAATAATCGAGGTCTCAATATTTGAGGCCTCGATATGCGATAACCGAAAAGCGGAGATAATCTGAATAGTAGGCATCGCCGCGGCTGTCCCCTCCGTGGCAAAATGGGGACAACATAATATGCGGACGTGGCGGAATTGGCAGACGCGCTGGTTTCAGGTTCCAGTGAAGCGATTCATGTGGGTTCAAGTCCCGTCGTCCGCACCAGAAAAAGACTTAGGATTGGATACAATTCTGAGTCTTTTTCAGTTAAATCCGTCTTCGTCGGAATAAATCCACCTTTGGTGGATGAAATCGCTACGCGATGAAATCTTGCTTCGCAAGGTTAAGGAGAGGCGGATTTGATTTCATCTGAGGTGGGACACCGAAGATTTCATCCGAGTTCACTCGGATTTCATCCTGCAAAGCAGGATTTCATTATTGCTTTTCTTTTGGATTTGTGCTATACTTAATTTGAGGTGATTATTATGGCAGAAAACAAACTTGCAGATTTATCTATGGATTTTGCTGTCAGCATTTTAAAAGTGACTGACGGTATTAAAGGACATTATTACCTTATAAATCAGTTGGAGCGTAGTGCGACATCTATTGGTGCTAATATTCGTGAAGCAAAATATGCTCACAGCAAGGCAGATTTTATATCTAAACTTCAAATTGCACTAAAAGAGTGCTATGAAACAGAATATTGGCTTGAGCTTATGCAAAAAACTGAGATTTTTACAGATGATGTTGTGAAGGCTCTTTTGCACGATTGCGGTGCAATAAGACGAATGTTGATTTCGTCAATCAATACTACAAAAGCCAATATGGAGAATTGATTATGGAGTTAAGAATATTAGAGTATTTAGATAATATCCAAGAGAATAACGGAGTTGCTATATCTGCGAGGCTTTACTGTACTTGCGGAAATTGCTCTTTTGAATTTTCACACACAGGCAGGAAAACGAGAGGAATTCTCGCTCCTTATATTATCAGGAAAAACAAGCAATTAGTCCTTAAAGCTAACTGTAGTAAATGCGGTAATGAAATCGTGGTATATAATTCTCAATTAGATGGATCCAACCCCAAAATTACTGAAGAAATACACGAATTCACCACATTTGCAACGAAAAAATCTTCTAAATTTGAAGTAGTGATTAAATACAACTATTTTCCCGAAAAGCTAAAGGAAGGCGAAAATTATTCCAATCAATTTGAGGAGTGCTTTATTTACATAATTGATAACGGCAAAGAAACAAAAGCACTCATTGAAGAATAATTCAACCTATCGTTATAATTGAAACCGTTTTCCAAATAATCATCCGTTTTTGCTTAATTCATCCACTTTCATTTTTGTATCCTATTCATCAATTACTCACAACGAAACGAGCACAGCCCTTGCGGTTGTGCTCTTTTTGTTTAAAGGACGGAGGGACTTGAAATAGGGAGAAAATTGCGAGAGCAATTTGTCCGAAGGACCAAACAGTCCGATGGACAGTCTTCAGGCAAGCCTTCAGACTTCGCTCTAAAAACGATATTTAATCGTTTTCTTAACGAGCGACATCGTCCGCACCAAACAGAAATAATACGAACCTTGATTGCTCAGGGTTCGTATTTTTCTTTACAAGGGATTACTTTGGTATTCAAATCGCTAGATAAATTAATTATTTAATGCAATTCTTTTTGAAGAGTTGCTTTTTTGTTGCATTATTATCAAATATGTGCTATACTTGGTTTAGAAGATTTTGAGAGGTAAGAACATGCCAAATTTTGATAAAATTCGCTTTAAGGGTAGTTTTCGTGATTATCAACAACGTGTTCTTGATAATTCGAACAAATATTTGAGGGACGGTAAAATAAATATAGTGGCTGCTCCAGGTAGTGGAAAGACCGTTCTTGGACTTGAGTTGATTCGTCGGTTAGCTTCGCCTTGTATCATTTTATCCCCGACAACTGCAATACGTCAGCAGTGGGGGGAAAGATTTAAGGATCTGTTCCTTGATAATGCAGAAGACTTTTCATTACTCTTTTCAAATGACCTGCATCAGATCAAACTTGTAAATTCGATAACATATCAAGCCCTATATACTGCAGTAGATAAGATATCTGCAACCGAAGACGAGGATATTGACTGCTCTGATGTTGATATCTTTGCTACTATGAGAGAATTTGGAATTAAAACCGTATGTCTTGATGAGGCTCATCATCTCAAAAACGAGTGGCAGAAAGCACTTGAAAAATTTATTTCTGCACTTGATAAAGATGTGAAGATCATTTCTCTTACGGCAACACCTCCGTATGATTCGGAAGGCTCGGAATGGAGCAGATATATGAATATCTGCGGAGAAATCGATGAAGAGATTTTCGTGCCCGAGCTTGTCGGTCAAAATACCTTGTGTCCGCATCAGGATTACATATATTTCAATTATCCGACAGAATCAGAAATTGAAAGCTTTCACACGCATAAGGAACGCGCTTTGCTTGCTGTTGAAGAGCTCGGAAAGCTTGATCTGTTTTCAGGGGTATGCCAATCCTTAAATGCCGAGCAAGATTATGAGATACTGTTTTCAGATGCCAAGCAATATATAGCTCTTATAACGTTGCTTAAATATTATGGCTTCGAAATCGATAAAAAACTGATTCGTGAGCTGACTGCCAAACGAGGACTCCCTCCTTTTAAAATGCAGTATGCCGAAACGGCAATCGGTTTTCTTCTTAACGGAGAATTAATTACCGAAGAACAGAAGGCAGAGATCGTTTCTGTTTTAAGGGATCATTCTGTTTATGAGAAAAAGAAGGTCACGCTTGATCTGAATGAACGTTTAAAAAGGGCTCTCATCTCTTCGGTAGGCAAGCTTGAGAGTATAAAGCGTATCGCTTCGAATGAAGTTTCGGCAATGGGTAAGCGACTTCGTATGCTCGTCCTGACTGATTATATCAAGAAAGAGAATCTCTCTAAAATTGCATCTGCCGAAGAATTCAATTCGGTGAATATCGTCAGCATTTTTGAAACTCTCCGTCGTGCAAATTTGAACGTAAGCATCGGAGTTCTTTCTGGATCTCTTGTTATTCTTCCAAAATCCATTGATCTTTCGGATATCAAACATAAAAAAGAAGATATTGCGGATACCGATTACTGTACGGTTGAATTTGCAGGAGCACTCCATCGAGGCGTTGATTACGTTGGAAAGTTGTTCGAGGAGGGGAAAATTCAAATACTCATCGGAACAAAATCGCTTCTCGGTGAAGGATGGGATTCCCCTTGCATTAACTCGCTTATTTTAGCAAGCTTTGTCGGTAGCTTCGTTTTGTCCAACCAAATGCGTGGACGTGCGATTCGCATTGACAAAAACGATCCCGATAAATCGGCGAATATTTGGCATCTCGTAACGGTTGAACCGGAATATTTGTTCAAAGATAAAGCTACGGAAAGGATCTCTGCATACCTTAAAGAGGATTACAAGGAGCTCCATTCATATGACTATGATATTTTAAAACGCCGCTTCGATTCCTTTATGGGACCTAATTATTCTACTGGGACGATTGAGAGTGGAATTGAGCGAATTACCTTGATCAAGCCGCCTTATGATAAAAACGGCATCGAACGAATTAACGAGGAAATGCTAAAACTGTCTGCCGACCGCGGCGAAGTAAAAAACAAGTGGCGTGGAGAAGTGGCAGACGGAAGCTTTGCGGTCGGTGTGGAAACCGAAATTCCCAAGGAAGCGAGAATTCCCGTATTTACATTTTGGAATTTCGCATTGAATTCAATTATTGTTGCAACAGAAATTTCGTTATTGCAACCTTTAATGAGGCTGATGGTAAATAATAATATTCCTATGTCTTTGGGAACTCTTGCGGTGATGGTTGGATTATTTGTTGTTTTGTACCACGGCATAAAGAAGATGGTGTTGCATTCCAATCCTGCTAATTCCATAAAAACGTTGGGCGTTGCAGTTTATAAAACATTGTGCGAATGTGAGTTGATATCGCCTTCTGCAAAGGTTGAAACTACTGCTCATAAGCAACTGTGTTTTGTCGCTATGCATTTGAGAAACGCATCAATTCACGATCAGAATATTTTCAATACGGCGATGGCAGAAATGCTTTCACCTATTGAAAATCCTCGTTATATCTTGATTTCCAAAAATATATTCAAGCGTTACAATTATGAGCTTTCTTTTGCTTGTCCTTCGATTATCGGTAAAAAGAAAGAATACGTAGAGGTGCTTGCTGAAAAATTGAAATCCACAACTGGTAACTTTGAGCCTGTTTATACCCACCGCGAAGATGGCAGAAGGTTGATCTTGAAATGCAGAAAGCGTTCTTATATTACCTTCAACGAAAAGGCGATGGGAACGAAATATAAGGTTTCTCATTGGAATTAAACTTAGATAATTTCTCACGAAAAGTTCGTACATACTTCTCTCTGGTGCACCAGCAAAACGAGCACAGCCCTTGCGGTTGTGCTCGATTTGTTTAAAGGACGGAGGGATTTGAAATAGGGAGAAAATTGCGAGAGCAATTTGTCCGAAGGACCAAACAGTCCGGTGGACTGTTTGTCGGCTAAGGCCGCCACGGGACAGTCTTCAGGCAAGCCTTCAGACTTCGCTCTAAAAACGATATTTAATCGTTTTCTTAACGCCCGACATCGTCCGCACTAACGAAAGGAGCTTTTGTTTATCAAGAGTTCCTTTTATTTATTTCACACCGCAAACAGCAAAAAAACTACAACTTGATTTTGGTTAGCTTATGTGATATAATTTAATCAGTACAAAGTGCTTGAGCAGTAAATGTCGGCATCCTGCTTTCTGCCTGGTTGAGCAGGGCGGGGGGCTGTATTACCAACGCAGGATAG
>JAZQDF010000128.1:0-4766 GCA_045546635.1 Eubacteriales bacterium | reverse complement strand
CCGGAGAGTTGGTGTATCGGTTAAACTCGGCAAAGCGGGTGACGTACTCCCACACCGCCTTATCGTTGGTGTGGAAGATATGAGCACCGTACTTATGCACGTTGATGCCCTCAACGTCCTCGGTATAAATATTGCCGCCGACGTGATCACGCCTGTCGATGACAAGCACACGCCGTCCCGCGTCGGTGGCCGCCCGTGCGAATACCGTACCGAAAAGGCCGGCACCTACAATTAAATAATCGTATTTCATAAAACCTTTTGCTTTTCCTTAATCAAGGATATGTAATCAGTGAGAAACTACCTCAACCGAAACAGTCTCGTCATTAATGGTGGCCATAGCCTCTTCCATAGACATACCGCCTGCAACAGCCTCCTTACGGGCGGAGTTAACAGCCTGGATGGTCTTAATACGCTTGCCGTCAAGGGAGTAGCCCTTCATCGCCCAGAGAGTAAGTGCCCACGCACACATAGGTACGATACAGAAGAGTGCGATTACAACCCAGTTCATACCCTCAACGTAGGGTGTCGCCTTGGTAGGCAGCTCGTGAACGCCGATAAAGAGCAGAGCGATGGATACGACGGTAGCAGACAGGGAGGACACCAGCTTATCAACAAGGCTGAAGAGCGTTCCCATAATACCGGGAATGAACTTGCCCGAGCGATAGGTCTCGTAGTCGGCACAGTCGGCAACCATAGGAATGGGCATATCCGCGGTAGCATAATATGCACCGTAGCCCACGCCGAAGAAGACAATGAAGAGTACGGTATAAAGGTTGATGGTGATCTTGAAATCGGGGCCGAAGAGAGCACCCTCAAAGATAGAGAGATTCCAAGCGGGGTCGCCAAATTTCCAGAGCAGGAGCATTACAAGAACGCCAATGTAGCAAAGGAATGCAACCGCAACGTAGGTCATAAGCGACTTCTTCTGACCGTGCTTCTGCGAGGTACGGACGGTGAGAAGGAAGAAGGGTGCGGAGAATACGTAGCCCATAACCATCATAATGAGGTAAAGGCTGTCATAACGGTTCTGGCTGATGATCTGGCCCGCCTCGTTTACGGTGGTGCCAAACTGTGTCATACAGCCGTAAAGCATACAAAGAACGGTAACGTTGGTCGCAATGGAGAGAGCAAGCTTGCATCCACCGCCCGCAACCATAAGTCGCTGGAGAGGCTTGTTGTTCTTGACGATATCAACGTACTCTCTGAGCTTAAGATTCTCCTGCTTGCCGCCGATACCAAAGTACTTGGTCTGATCCTTCTCCCAGATACCGATGATGGCAAGTATAGTAAGAACAACCGAAATAACCACGCCGACGGGTGTCATAATAGCGAACCAGGTAGCGTTGTAGTCGCCCGCAATATTGTCACCTGCGATAATGGGGCCAACGAACTGCATCGCACCCATACCTACAAGGGAGGCAATAGTATTAAATACGGTAAAGAGGGGACGCTGCTTCGGATCGTTGGTAAGGACGGGCTGTGCCGAGCGTGTTACCGAGGTCTGGAAGGTGTAGCCGATAACCCATACCGCATAAAGCAGAATAAAGAGGGTGTAGCGAAGCCACATCGCAGATGCGGGCACAAGGGGCGTCAGTATGTAAAGAGCAATTACGGAGATTGCCATAACGACGTTTCCGAGCACCATAAAGGGGCGGAATTTACCGAATTTGCCGTCGGTCTTATCCATAATTGCACCGATAATAGGGTCGGTGATAGCGTCGAATACTCGCATTCCCGTAACCATAAATGAGGCGAATACCATCGCAATGCCAAGCACCTTGTTACCAAAGGTGGCAATATAGCTGAGAATGAGAACAAAGTAGACGTTAGTCGCACCGTTGTTCATCGGGAACAGAGCGAGCTGATAAAATTTGGCACGGTTAATGCCGTTATTTTCGTTCATTTTAGAACTCCTTTCTTCTGAAAGCACTATAAAATTAAAGGATATACTTTAAATATACTTTAAATTTACCTTAATATGAACATTTTTTAATAATTGTTGAAGGAAAGCCCTGTGGGGTGAAATATGAGTTGGTTTGATCGGTTGAAGCCCGAAGCTGTATTTACATACACCGAGCGGTGATGTAAAAAGCAAAATCAAACCAACACCCACGTATTTTTAGGCGGTGAAATTTGAGTTATTTTTTTTCGTTTGGATCCCGAAGGCGTATTTACATACTGCGGGTGGTGACGAAAAAGTAAAATCAAAATCAAACCAACACCCACGTATTTTTAGGCGGTGAAATTTGAGATAAATTGTTTGAATGCGACCCGAAGGCGTATTTACATACTGCGAGTGGTGACGAAAAAGTAAAATCAAACCATCACCCACTCATTTTTAGGCGGTGAAATTTGAGTTAAATTGTTTGAATGCGACCCGAAGCTGTATTTACATACGCCGAGCGGTGATGTAAAAAGCAAAATCAAACCAACACCCACGTATTTTTAGGCGGTGAAATTTGAGTTAGTTTTTTCGTTTGGATCCCGAAGGCGTATTTACATACTGCGAGTGGGAGCAGTCGAATAATTTAGCCAAATTTCACGCATAAAAATTAGGTCCAGTTGCCGCCGTTGGCTTTTCTTCTACTAAGCTTGTACTCGGGATTTGGTTTGTCAACCCTTCTGATAACTATCTGGTCGTGGTGCTTGCCGTAGGCGGCCTGAAGCTTTACCTTACCGGAGAGGGGGACGCGGAAGGTGAATACCTTGTTTCCTGTCTTGGTGGCAATCTTCTTGCCGTTGGCGTAGAGGGTGACCTCGGGACAGTTGGAATATACCTTAACGGTGGTGTAGGGCTCGGCACGGTCGACGTATCGGCGGCCGCAGATGTAGACGAAGGGATCCTTCGACCACCAAGCCTTATAGAGATAGAAGCTGTCCTTCTTTGTCTGTCTGTCAAAGGTAACAAGACCCTTGTGGTTCATACCGGGCTCGCCACCCTGATTTCTCGCATCGGCAGCGAAGTCAAACATATTCCAGAGATGAGTCGCCCACATGAAAGGACGCTTATCAAAGAACTTAAGCATATACTCGTTATACTTACACTGATATTCCTCGGTCTGATCTCCACGTCTGGGATGAGATGAATGAAGATTAGGCATACACTCGCAGCCGTACTCGGAATAACCGAGACAGCGGTTAGGATAACGGTGGTGGAAGTAGTCAACCCAAACGTTGTTAAGCCACATAAAGGGAGTGTACCAGCCGAGATAAAGGTTCCAGCTTACCACGTCGGACAGATGTCCTACACTGTCGAAGGGCGCACACATAGCGTAGCAGGCAAGAGTCGTAGGACGGCTGGGATCCCATTCGTGAATAAGATCGTTCAGCACTCTGTGATTATCCATCATATCGCCGTGCTTCTTGGTAGAGATGGTGATCTCGGTGGAGATACCCCAAACGCAGATAGAGGGGTGGTTATAGCACTGAACAAGCAGCTCCTTCATCTGACTGATGGTGTTCTCTCTGCCGTTAGGCATGTGCTCGGAAATGTAAGGAATTTCCGCCCAGACAACCATACCGTACTTGTCGCAGAGATCATAGAAATACTGATCGTGCTGATAGTGAGCAAGACGAATAGTGTTGGCGCCGATCTCACGGATCATAGCCATATCGGTATCGTGATGCTCCTTGGTGATTGCATTACCAATGCCCTTCCAGTCCTGGTGACGGCAAACGCCACGGAGAGGATAGGACTTGCCGTTAAGGAAGAAGCCCTTATCGGCATCTATGCGGAAGGAACGGCAACCAAAATTACAGGAAACTCGGTCGACTGCCTTGCTATTTACAAACAGCACAGCCTCGCAGGTGTAGAGGTAAGGATCCTCTATTCCGTGCCAGAGATGTACCTTGTCGATAACTATGGTCTCGTCATTGTCATCCCCTGTGCCGACAATATTGCCATAAGCATCACGAAGCGTGATCTCAACACGGCCATCTTCAGCATTGTGCCAGGTTCTTACCCAAACTGCAGCGTCCTCACCTGCAACCTCGGGTCTTACCGCAAGTCCACGGCCGCCGAAGAAGTCAAGGTCAAAATGATATTTATTTACTACAATAAGCTTTACGTCACGGTAAATACCACCGTAGAAGGTGAAGTCGGCCTTCTGAGGATATACTCTGTCATTAACCGAGTTATCAACCTCAACGGTCATGTGGTTGGTTTTCTTTATATGATCGGTGATGTCCGCACGGAAGGTAGAGTAGCCGCCGTCGTGAGTCATAATCTCCTTGCCGTTCAAAACTACTCTCGCAGATGCGTTTACACCGTTGAATTCAAGGTAAACTCGCTCCTCGTCTGTAAAGGTGGGAGCGCTGAAGGTTTTTTCATAAATACAGGTGCCACGGTAATAATCGTTACCGCCATCCTGTCCGTCAAGATTATTCCAGGTGTGAGGAATATTTACTCTGCTCTCTGTTCCGTCATGATAACGAAACAGCCAGTCGCTGTTAATAAGTTGCTCTTTTCTCATAGCAATCTCCTATAAGGATTAATGTTCTCCATATCGAAAACGCATAAATAATGGGCCTTAATTAAGTCGGGAGAAAAAAGGCCAATCTTTAGGGTTACCCCCCGGAGCTGAAGCTCCGGAGGGTCTTTTTTGTCAAATGAATATTAATGCTTCTTGCGGAAGATGATGCAGCCACCAATACCAAGAACACCAAGAATTACGGTAGCGTAAGTGATGATGTTGATGATGTTAGGAGTAGCTGCCTTAACGGTGGTCTCGGGACCAACGCCGTTCATAGCCGCAGAATTGATGATG
>JAZQDF010000127.1:0-2600 GCA_045546635.1 Eubacteriales bacterium | reverse complement strand
TACAAGCCCTCCCCCACGAGACTCTTGAGATTGAAAGTCTGGATGGACTAAAGCTTCGCGGTATTTATTATCCCGCGGCAGAGCCATCCAAAAAAACTGTAATTGCCATCCACGGCTATACAAGTCATCCCGAGCGTGAATGGGCATTTCCCGGTCTGTTCTATCATTCTCTTGGATTTAACGTTCTTATTCCTTACCAGCGTGCCCACGGCATCAGCGAGGGGGATATGATCACCTTCGGTGCGAGCGAGCGGTCTGATATGATCGGCTGGGCTGAAAGGATTAACGAGCTTTCGCCCGACGGCGAGATACTCTTTCACGGTCTTAGTATGGGCGGTCTTATTGCCCTGCTCCTTATAAACGAGCATATTCCCGGCGTAAAGGCAATTATTTCCGATGCCCCCTCAACCTCTATTGAGGATTTCTTCAAAAACGTCTCCCGCGATATTTTTAAGGCGGGCGGCGATGCAGTCGCCAAGGCTGCTATGGCTGATTTTGAGAGAAAAACGGGCAAAGATCCAAGGGATTACAATGCAAAGGACTATTTAAAGGATGGAATATATCCCCTGCTCCTCTCCGCTGGCGAGCTTGAGATGTGCGATGAAAGATTTGCCGAATATAAGGCCATAAATCCCTCGCCAACCGAGATCATAATCCTTCCCGGATGTAATCACGGAAACGGAATGTATAAGCAGACCGAGCTTTATCAGTCGAAAATACGCGAATTTTTGGCGGATTTTATGTAAAAAAAGAGCTTTCCGTAAGGAAGGCTCTTTTCTTTTATGAATCCTTATATGCTATAGCAAGGCAGGCTGCAATAATGTCCCTTGCACCCATTGAGCGAATCAGGGATGCCGCCTTACCTATGGATGCACCGGTAGTGATAATATCGTCAACTATGATTACCGACCTGCCTGTAAGATCAATATCCTTTGAAATATAAAAATCAGCGTTCTTGAATCTGTCTTCGATCTCAAGAGTCTTTTGCTCTTTTCTGGCACGTGACCTGAGAAGCTCGAGATGCTCGCAGGACAGCTTATCTGCCACCGCCCTCGCAAGCAAGGCTGAATGATCAATGCCGTATTCTACTATGGCATCCTGTCTCCTGGGGACGTTGGTTATAATATATTCCTCGGGGTGCTCCATCGAGTTAAGAATTGAACAAGCAAGCTCGCTGGCCGCCCGCTCAAGCACGTCGTATCGATTGTCACGCTTAAGACTGTAGATAAGTCGGTTGCCCGCCCTTGCCTCCTCGCGGTCAAGATAGCGATAGCACTTTATGACTCTCTTGACATAATGAGATCTGAGAAACTCATTGGAGCAATCGCACCTGTTGAGAACCCTGCCGCACCGCGAGCAATTGCGTGTCTTGAATTCTTCAAATTCGGAAGAACATTTGGGGCAGAATGCAAGTTCGCCGTAATTCAGTCGCGTTTTACATCCGACACATTGAGGAACGGACAGGGCGAAAAGCACCCTGTCCAAAAATTTGCTTATTTTCATTATTTGTTCTTGGGGAAGCTGTCCTTAAGACCAACTATTCTGTTGAAGGTGTTTTCGTTCTTAGTATCCTTAACGAAGTAGCCGCATCTTACGAACTGGAACCTCTCGCCTGCCGATGCATTCTCAAGGGCGGGCTCGATCTTTGCATTCTCGATTCTGGTAACCGATGCCTTGTTGAGATAATCGTCATAGGTCTTGTCCTCGGGAATATCGGCAGTGTTTTCGATATCAAAGAGGAAGTCGTAGAGCATAACCGTAGTATCCTTAGCAGCGGAAGCGGAGAGCCAATGAATAGTTCCCTTCACCTTTCTGCCATCGGTGGGCATACCGTTGCCCGTCTCAAGGTCTGCAGTACATCTGATCTCAACAATATTACCCTCGTCATCCTTAACGATCTCGTTGCACTTAACGATGTAAGCACCCATAAGACGAACCTCGCCATCGGGCTTCATTCTGAAGAATTTTGGCGGGGGAACCTCGGCAAAATCGTCTGCATCGATGTAAAGCTCGCGGCTGAAGGCAACCTGTCTTGTGCCTGCATCGGGGTTAGAGGGATTGTTGGGCAGATTGAAATACTCAACCTTGTCCTCGGGATAGTTGGTCACAACCACCTTGATGGGATGAAGTATAGCAATTCTTCTTTCTGCGGTAGCGTTAAGCTCCTCTCTGATGCAATGCTCGAGAAGCTCGTAGTCAACAACGCTGTATGCCTTCGCAACGCCTGCACGTGCTACGAAATCAAAGATAGCCGAGGGAGTATAGCCCCTGCGGCGAAGACCGCAAAGGGTGGGCATTCTGGGGTCATCCCAGCCGTCAACAAGCTTCTCCTCAACCAGCTTACGCAGGTATCTCTTACTCATAACGGTGTGGGTGACGTTAAGGCGTGCGAACTCACGCTGCTTCGGCTTCTTCTCAAAGCCGATATTGTCAATAACCCACTCGTAGAGGGGTCTGTGATTCTCAAATTCAATAGAGCAAAGCGAGTGGGAGATTCCCTCAAGAGCGTCCTGGATAGGATGTGCAAAATCGTAGAGGGGATAAATGCACCACTTATTGCCCTGTCTGTGGTGAGAGTTATGCACGATGCGGTAGATGGC
>JAZQDF010000126.1:0-1662 GCA_045546635.1 Eubacteriales bacterium | reverse complement strand
CTTGACAAAAAAATAAATATATGGTATTATTATAGTGACATTTTTTTTATTTAAAGGAGTACCACACCAATGGCAAACGTATCTTTTGAGCAGCTTATGCAGAATTATGTAAACGCACCCTACTCTGTTCTTCTCAACGTGGCAAGAGAGGCGGTAAACACCGCTATGCCCGTATTCGCGAAGGTTTCCAAGGATGGCAACGGTGCCAGCATCCTTCTTCCCTTCCTTTGCGTAGTTGTTGCAGTTGACGGCAAGTTCAGCGAGCTTGAGTACAAGTTCATCCAGGACGTAACCGGTATCGACGAGACCTACGATGGCTTCAAGAACTTCATTCAGCAGTTCTACACCGACGAGTGGGTAGAGACCATCGATAATATGGTTGATGCTTGTCCCGACGAGATCAAGAATACCCTTCTCTCCTTTGCTCTCTCCCTTGCTGCAGTTGACGAGACGATCACCAGAGTAGAGACCGCCTTCATCGCAAAGCTTATCGCATAATATTTGCCTATAATATTAAATCCGAGTTTAGTAATAGACTCGGATTTTTTCTTCTTTCTAATCTGTTCTTTTATTTCCGCCATAGGCGGAGAGTGTTCGAATCCATCCTTCTCTACGCCATAGGATAGAAAAAAGCACCCCATCAGGGGTGCTTTTTTCTATGGCGGAGAGAAAGGGATTCGAACCCTTGATACCGGTTAGGGTATACACGATTTCCAGTCGTGCGCCTTAGACCAACTCGGCCATCTCTCCACGCGACTTCTATATTATAGCAGACAAGGAATGAAAAGTCAAGATGTTTTTTCAATATTTTTAACTTTTTTCTTCTTTAAAATGATATTCCCTGCCCATTTTCATTGACAAGAAATCAAAACGGTGTTATAATAAGTCGTAAATTATCGATATTTACATTATTAATAATTTTTGGAGGACATATGAAAAAGTTTTTCTCGGAATTCAAGAAGTTTATAACACGCGGCAACGTAGTAGATATGGCTGTCGGCGTTATTGTCGGTAGCTCCTTTACTGCAATCGTTAACGGTATGAGCAACTTCATCCTTAAGCCCATAATCAACTGGATTCTGGCTCTTATCTTTGGTGCAAACTCGCTTAGCGAGGTGTTCACTATGCTGAAGCCTGCATATGATGAAAGCGGTGCTATCGACCTTGCAAATTCGATCTACATCGACTGGGGCGAATTTATCAATACCGTAATTAATTTCCTGCTGGTTGCTCTCGTTCTCTTCACCATTGTAAAGCTCATCAACAAGCTTCGTGATATGCAGAAGAGCCTTGACGACCGTATTCAGAGCAAGACTCTTACCAAGGAGGAGAAGAAGGAGCTTCGCTCCCGCGGAATCAAGCTTACCGACAAGGATGCCGTTGAAGGCTACCTTGCAGAGCGTGATGCTGCAATAAAGGCAAAGGCCGAGGCCGAGAGACTTGCTGCCGAGGAGGCCGCAAAAGCCGATCGCGAGGCTAATCCTACCACAGAGGATCTTCTGAAGCAGATTCTTGTAGAACTGAAAAACAAGTAATAATTTAAGGCAGAATTAAGATGTTTGAAAAAATCAAGGCAAAATTAGTGTTTGATAATCTTCTTAAACGGCCTAATATCGACAATGCCTATAAGATGGTAGACCCGGAGGATTCCTGGTACGATAC
>JAZQDF010000125.1:0-5132 GCA_045546635.1 Eubacteriales bacterium | reverse complement strand
TATTCCTCGGCATCCGCACTTACCGACATTACCAAGGCGAAGATGCGTGAATTGAAGATAAAGGGAATTCCCTCCCTCCTCTTCGACTGTGCAGACCGCGAGGGTAAGGTCAGTGCCAGAACCGCCTTCACCGCAAAGTATCGCGGCGACGTCCACGGCGAGGCACTTGTAAACGAGTACATAAACTATCTTGCAGTAGGTATTACCAACCTTGTAAACACCTTCCAGCCCGAGATAATCTGTATCGGCGGCGGCGTATCGGGCGAGAAGGAGAAGCTTATCGATCCCCTCTCCATCATCGTGGCAAGCGAGCAGTATACCAGAGCCAACGAGAAGAAGACGCAGATCAAGGTAGCAGCTCTCGGCAACAATGCAGGCATCGTAGGTGCGGCAGGCCTGGGAAGATAATAACCGAAGAACGCTTTTCTGAATAGAATATAAAAGATTTTTGACACAATTATTGCCTCGCTGCCGTAATTGTGTCAAATGATTAAACAAGGACAAAATATTTGTCTGAGAAGGGAGTCCTTTATGATATTAAAAACCAAGGAGCTTTTTGATTTAAGTCACACTATGGCAGAAGCCCTTCTTTGCGGATGCGAATATCCCCACGAGGCTTTGCCGAGGATCGGTGATTATATTAAGGATAGGCTGATACCGTCTCTTGACGGCTCCTACAGGGAGATAGGCGAGGGTGTGTTTGCGGCGGAGGATGCTAAAATATGGGAGGGCGTTACGATTGTGGGCCCTACCGTGATCGGTCACGGGGCGGAGATACGCCCGGGTGCATTTATCCGCGGAAACGCCATTATCGGCGACGGTGCGGTCATCGGCAACTCTACCGAGGTAAAGAACGCTATTGTATTCGACGAAGCACAGCTTCCCCACTATAACTACGTGGGTGACAGCATTATCGGGTACAAATCGCATTTGGGTGCAGGGGCAATCGCCTCAAACCTCAGGCTTGACAAAAAGGAGATACTTCTACGGGATGCCGACGAGAGTATGGACAGCGGTCTGCGTAAAATAGGCGTATTTCTCGGCGATCACGCCGAGGTGGGCTGTGGCTCGGTGCTTTGTCCCGGCAGCATCGTAGGACGGGAGGCTATGGTTTATCCCCTCTCCTGCGTAAGAGGAACTGTTCCGTCACACACTATATACGACGGAAAAAGCATAAAAGAAAGAAGGTAGGCCGAGATATGGGAAAGCTTTTTGGTACTGACGGAATAAGAGGCATCGTAGGCGATACTCTTACCTTCGCCCTTGCAAGGCTGGTAGGCCGTGCTCTTGTTGACTCTCTGCCCAAGGAGGACGGAAAAAGGCCTTCGATTATTATCGGAATGGACACGAGGCTGTCCTCATACAACCTTGCCGACTCGCTTTTGGAGGGAGTTACCGAGGCTGGCGGCGACGTGACTCATATCGAGGTGTGCTCTACCCCTGCGGTAGCATATCTTGTGGTTAAGCACGGCTTTGACGCGGGTGTTATGATCTCCGCGTCACATAATCCCGCGGAATACAACGGAATAAAGATTTTTGGCAAGAACGGCTTCAAGCTGTCTGACGAGATAGAAGAAAAGATCGAGAGCTATATTCTCGACGACGTTGACTTTACCCGTGCGGACGTCCGTGGCAAACTTACTATGGGAGGAGACGACACCGACAGATATATCGGCGAGTATATTGATTATCTCGTTGAGTCGGCATCGGTATCGCTTGACGGAATGCGTGTGGGCATCGACTGTGCCAACGGCTCGGCGTCGGATATGGCCGAGAGGATATTCACACGGCTGGGTGCCGAGTGCTATATGCTGGCAGATAGGCCCGACGGTGTGAACATAAATCTTAATTGCGGCTCGACTCATCTTGAGGGACTGCGTCAGCTTGTTCTTCGGGAGGGGCTGGACGTTGGAATTGCCTTCGACGGTGATGCCGACAGATGCCTTGCTATTGACGGGGACGGCCGCGAGATAGACGGCGACTATATTCTCGCCATTCTTGCAGAGAAATTCAAGAGAGAGGGCAGGCTTCACGGCAACACCCTTGTGGGTACGGTTATGACCAACCTGGGACTTATCAGATTCTGTGAGGAGCGTGACATAGGCTTCCTCGCCACCAAGGTAGGCGACAGATACGTGCTGGAGGCAATAAACGAGGGTGGACTTAATCTCGGAGGCGAGCAGTCGGGACATATTATCATCCGCGAAAAATCGACCACCGGTGACGGCCAGCTTACCGCCATCGCCCTGCTCTGCTGTATAAAGGAAAGCGGCAAGAGTCTGTCAACCCTTGCCGACGTTATGAAGAAATTCCCCCAATTTATGATAAACGTCCACGCTGACGCCGAGGAAAAGGCGAAATTCAAGTCTGATGAGGTAATCGGGGCTATGATAAAGGATGCCGAGGCCGAGATGGGAGCTCACGGCAGAATTCTCATCCGTCCCTCAGGTACAGAGCCGCTTATCCGCGTGATGACAGAGGGAGATGAGCCCACGCTTGCGGAGGGCATCTGCAAGCGGCTGGCAGAGAAGATAGCGTCCCGCCTTTCAGAGCTTAAATAACGCTCAGAAATAGCCGTGGGATAGGAGTATTCCCTGCTCGGTAATATTGATCACACCGTAGCTTATGCTACCCCTGTAGCCGTTACCGATGCTGCCCGGGTTAAAAAGATAATATCCGCCGCTTTCGGTAGGAATATACTTCTCGAGCGGTTGGTGAGTGTGACCGAAAAGAACAATATCTGCATTACGATCGACAGCTAACGCCATTATGCCGTCAAGTCCACCCTTCACGCCGTAGAGATCGCCGTGAGTAAGGAGGATGCGACGTCCCATAAGGGTGATGCTGTCGGTCTTTTTTACGAGAACATCACCGACCGAGCCGATATAGTCACAATTGCCGCGGACGGCGATCCAGCTGCGGCGTCGGTCGTATATCAGCTCCTCCAGGTCGGTAAGACCGTCTCCGAGGAAGAACACCACCTCGGCATCGGGATGCATACTAAGGGCACGCCGCATTCCCGCACTTGTTCCGTGGGAATCGGAAAAGCAAAGGCATTTCATAATAATCTCCATTCTGTCGACTGTGCGACGGAAAAAATAAAAAGCAAGAAAAATTCACCCTTCCTCCGAAATTTCATATAATTCATAACAGCAATGAAAAGGAGGAATTATATGAGAATTGACAGAGAGAAGCTGGAGGCCCTCGCCTCCCTGCCCGATGACAGACTGTGGGCGGAGGTAGTGAGGATCGCAGACAGCTACGGCTATTCCCTGCCGAGAGAGACACCGCCACACACCGAGCTTGAAAAAATGCGGAGTGCGGCAAGGGCAGAAAAGATAAATCTGTCCGATGCGGTTCGCCTGCTGAACCAATACAAGCGTAAGTGAGGTGGTAGTATGAGCGAGCAGGAAAGCATCGACGTAGGTCGGGTTATCGGGCTGATAATGGAAAATCCCGAAATTATCGAGCAGATATCAAGCCTTGTAAAGCAGAAGGATACGCAGGATACACCCACCGAGACACCGCCGGAGAATACAGAGCCCGCCGTCAGCAAGCAGGCCTCGGCAGAGCCCCGGCTACAAAGCAATTCCCCATCAGGTCATACCAGGGGACACAGAACGCAGCTGCTGGGAGCACTTAAGCCCTACGTATCCGAGGAGCGTGCAAGGGCAATAGACTCAATGATATCTATAGCGGATATCCTTGATATGATGAAGGCGAGGTGAGATGATGTATTCGCGAAGCTTTTATCCCGACACGCCCGACAGACTTATGCCGCCCGAAAACTACGACGGAACCGCATTTATGGAGCGGGGCGAGGAGGCAGCCGATACCGAGATGACGCCCGCCGCAGTCGACGCAGGCGAGACGTCCCGACGTGAGAGCACCGAGGCCTCGGGAGGCGTTTTATCATCCCTCTCCATTCCCTTCCTGTCAGGGCTTTTTGACAAGGGAGGTCTGCTGGGTGGGCTTGGTCTCAGTATGCCGAGGATCGGCACGGAGGAAATACTTATTATAGCAACGGCGGCCTTTCTCTTCTTCTCAAAGAGAGGCGACCGCGAAATTGCACTTATTCTGCTTCTGCTTTTGTTTATCAACTGAAAAAGAAGCTTTTAGGGCTGTCTCTTATGAGGCAGCCCTTTTTTTTAAAAAGGGGATAGTCAGATTTTATTAAAACAGTGAGAACTGATTAGTCTCGGAGAGTCCGTCAAGAACGTGGTTACGGCGTAGAATTTCTATTACCGTCTTGGAGATTCCCGTATGCTGACGAAGTTCCTCAATAGAGTAGATATCGTACTGATCTCTCGCCTCTATGATCTTCTCCGCGGCGGTCTCGCCAAGGCCCGACAGCGAGTTGAAGGGCATTCGGATACAGCCGTTCTCCGGAAGGAAGGCGGTTCCGTCAGACCTCTTCAGATCAACGTTAAGGAACTTGACGCCCCTGGCAAGTGCCTCTCTTACGAGATAGAGCGTCTGACAGGTTTCATTCTCCTTTGCGGTGGCGTCGTTGCCCTTATCCTCTATCTCCTTAATGACCGCATTAACGCTGTCATATCCCTTGCCCACTATCTCGGCGTCAAAGCCGCCGGGTGCTACGGTAAGGAATGCGGCGTAGAACTCCATAGGATAGTATATCTTATACCAGGCGAGTCGGATCGCCGACATAACGTAAGCGGCGGCGTGTGCCTTCGGGAACATATATTTTATCTTCCTACAGGACCAGATGTACCACTCGGGAACATCGTGGGCGAGCATATTCTCCTCCCACTCGGGCTTTAGTCCCTTGCCCTTTCTTACCGACTCCATTATATCGAAGGAAAGCTTGCTCTCCATACCGTGAGCGATAAGATAAAGCATAATGCTGTCACGTGTTCCAACGACCTCGGAAATGGTGCAGGTGCCGTTCTTGATAAGCTCCTGGGCGTTGCCGAGCCAAACGTCGGTGCCGTGCGAAAAGCCCGAAATTCTCACGAGGTCGCTGAAACAATCGGGGTGCGTGTCGTCAATCATCTGCCGCGTGAAACTTGTTCGGAATTCGGGTATGCCGTACGTGCCGGACTTCGTGCCCAGTTGCATTGAGCTGACGCCGAGCGCGTCCGTCGACGAAAATAAACTCAACGTCGCTTTGT
>JAZQDF010000124.1:0-2862 GCA_045546635.1 Eubacteriales bacterium | reverse complement strand
TGTAGTAGAGCTGGGTATAGAATATATGCACAATACTATGGTTATTGAGGTATCTCCCCAGCGTGTTGTTACCGCAATGAACAGAGATATGGGCATTTTCTCGGTGGAGGCAGGTGCTGTCGTTCTGGCGATGGGCTGTCGCGAGAGGCCAAAGGGTGCTCTCAACATCGCGGGCTGCCGTCCCGCAGGAATCTTCACCGCAGGAACTGCACAGAAATTCGTTAATATGAAGGGATATATGCCGGGGCACGAGGTGGTTATTCTCGGCTCGGGTGACATCGGTCTTATTATGGCACGCCGTATGACTCTTGAGGGTGCCAGGGTAAAGGCGGTGTGTGAGCTTATGCCTTATTCGGGCGGCCTGGCAAGAAATATCGAGCAGTGTCTTAATGATTTCGGTATTCCCCTGAGGCTTAGCCATACGGTTGTAAATATTCACGGCAAAGAGCGTCTTGAGGGCGTTACTATTGCCAGGGTTGATGAGAATCGCCGTCCCATCAAGGAGAGCGAGGAATACATTCCCTGTGATACTCTTCTTCTCTCCTGCGGACTCATCCCCGAGAACGAGCTTACCAAGGGGGCGGGCATCAGGCTTGACCGTGTCACCGGCGGTGCTGCCGTAAACGGCGAGAGAGAGACCGAGATACCCGGCATTTTCGCCTGCGGTAACGTTCTCCACGTTCACGATCTCGTGGACTACGTTTCGGAGGAGTCTGCTATTGCAGGACGTGCCGCGGCAAAATATATCCTCGGCGAGAGTCATAAGGATATTTCCGTATCCCTCGTCACCGACGGCAGGGTTAGGTATACCGTACCTCAGAGGCTGACCGAAATCACCAATACATCGGTATATTTCAGAGTCAGCGATGTTTTCCGCGACGTAAAAATCGTTGTTCGCGACGGTGACAGAGTTATTATTTCAAAGAAGAAGCAGAGGCTTGCACCTGCCGAGATGGAGAAGGTGGAGCTGACGAAGGATGTTATCTCCTCGCTTTCGGGCGGTGAGCTTTCCTTCTCAATAGAGCTGTAAGGAGGGCGATATAATGGCAAAGGAAAGACTTTTAACCTGTATAGTATGCCCCAGAGGCTGTCAGATGAGAGTAGAGCTCGGCAACAGCGGTGAGGTCCTTAAGGTAGAGGGTAATTTCTGCAAGCGTGGTCTCGTCTATGCTAATGACGAATGCACCAATCCAAAGAGAACCGTTACCTCCACCGTCAGATGCAGATCGGGGGCGGTGATCCCCGTCAAGACCGACAGAACCGTTCCTAAGGAGAAAATGTTTGATGTTATGGCAGAGATAAATTCTGTCGTAGCCGAGGACGGACTTAAGATCGGTGATATTATCATCGAGGACGTTTGTGAAACGGGTGCCAACGTTGTTGCAACAGCCAACGGCAAATAATAAAAGAGCCGCTCTTTAGCTTGAAGAGCGGTTTCTTTTTAAAAAAGACTTGTCTAATATAAAAAAAGATGTTATAATTAAGTATAAATTATAAACGTTATCGAAGAGGAATGGCTATGAAAATATCCGATATTCTGAAAAAAGACAGATTATCACTGTCCTTTGAGGTGTTTCCGCCAAAGAACGAGTCGGCGTTTGACAGCATCAGGGAGGCAACCGAGGAGATAGCGTCGCTTGCTCCTGCATTTATGAGCGTCACCTACGGTGCGGGCGGCGGTACAAGTCGCTTTACCCTTGACATTGCCGCAAATATTGAGCGAAGCCTTGGTGTGCCAACTCTGGCTCATCTTACCTGCGTGTCCTCTACGCGAGAGACCGTCAGGGCGAGGATCGAGGATATGAGGGCGGCGGGAATAAAGAACGTTATGGCACTTCGCGGTGATATTCCCGATCAGATGAGAGGGCTTGACCGTTCCGATTGGGATTATCTGCACGCGGTAGATCTTATCCGTGAGATACGCAGTCTGGAAGATGATTTTTGCATCGGAGGTGCCTGCTATCCCGAGATCCATCCCGAGAGTGACGGTCGTACCGACGATCTTTTCTTCCTTCGTGAGAAGGTGGATGCGGGATGTGATTTTCTTACTACACAGATGTTTTTTGAAAACTCGCTGTTTTATAATTTCCTTGACGATGCCACAGGCGTGGGGATCAACGTTCCGATCATACCCGGAATTATGCCTATCACCAGGGCATCACAGGTGGAGCGGGCGATAAAGCTCTCGGGCTCTTATATGCCACAGAGATTTATCTCGCTGGTGGATAAATTTGGCTCAAGCCCTGCCGCGATGATGCAGGCGGGAATTGCCTACGCCACCGATCAGATAATAGATCTCTTTGCAAACGGGGTGACAAACGTTCACGTTTACACGATGAACAACCCCCACGTGGCAGGATCTATACTTAATAATCTTTCGGAGATATTAAAGAATGATTAGCAATATGATCATCACCGAGAGCCTGCCCGCACCCGAGATAGATCGGGCGGAGGTGCTTCGATATGCATCCGTCAGGGGTGCTTCGCCCGAGGCCGACAGTCTGCTTACTGAATGTATCGACGAGGCAAAGGGACAGCTGGTATATAAGGTGTGCTACCGTGTGCTTGATATTTCGCATCTCAACGAGGGGATAGATCTTGGATTTGCGGTGGTAAACGCCCCGTCGGTTGTAAAAAGACTTGAGGAATGTAATAAGATAATGCTGTTCTGTGCTACCGTTGGCGTTGGGATTGACAGGCTTATCGCAAAATATTCATTATTCTCGCCAGCCAGGGCGGTTATGATGCAGGCTCTTGGCAGCGAGAGGGTAGAGGCCGTCTGCAACAGCCTTTGCTCACGCATCGATAATGAGGTGAGGAGCCTCGGTGGCAGCACAACGGTGCGATTCAGCCCGGGATACG
>JAZQDF010000123.1:0-3772 GCA_045546635.1 Eubacteriales bacterium | reverse complement strand
TATCGACTCGCGTGAGGAGGCTATTGCCTATCGCGGCAGAATATTCTTCCTTGACCGCAGTGACGTCCCTCTCCCCGAGGGTGCGATGTTCATCGCGGATATGATCGGACTTCCCGTATACCATTACTCAAGCGGCGAGAGTCTCGGCGAGATTGCCGACGTAAGCGACGTGGCAGGCAGAAGAATTTACAGCGTAAATCATCAGGGACGCACGGTTCTTATTCCCGACGTTCCCGAATTCATAAAGGAGATCAGCGAGGAGCGAGGTATGGGCGTTTTGCCTATCCCCGGTCTTTTCGACGAGGCAGATGAGGTTTGACGTAATGACTTTGTTCGTGGATATGGTGCGGTCTGTCCTGGATGAGAGCATCATCGGCAGAGCACAGGATAGCGGTCATATTGAGATCGGCTATCACAACATCCGCGACTTTTCAACCGACAGGCACAGAAAGACCGACGACACCCCATACGGCGGCGGTGTCGGTATGGTTATGACCTGTCAGCCAATATACGATTGCTATCAGAGCATACTCTCGGCTATTCCCGAGGGAAGCAAAAAAAGAGTGATATATATGTCACCTAAGGGCAGAATGTTCTCGCATCAGGTGGCAACCGAGCTTGCGGAGTATGATAATCTCATCTTCCTCTGCGGTCATTACGAGGGTGTAGACCAGCGTATCATCGACGAGATCGTAGACGACGAGATCTCCATCGGCGACTACGTGGTAACGGGCGGAGAGATCCCCGCCTGCATCGTGATCGACGCGGTGTCAAGGCTGATTCCCGGTGTGCTGGCGTCAAGCGAGTGCTACGAGGGTGAGTCGGTAGCATCGGGCATTCTGGAATATCCCCAGTACACCAAGCCCCGTGAGTTCCGCGGCAGAGAGGTCCCCGAGATCCTTCTGTCGGGCGACCACGCCAAAATCGACAGATGGCGGCTTGAGGAGGCGGTAAAGATCACGCGTGAACGCCGTCCCGATATGCTTGAGCGTCATCCCGAGATCGAGGAGTCGCTGAAGCCCAAGGAAAAGAAGAGAAGGAGGGCGAAGAATGGCTAAACCGTCCGTATGGAAGGCGATCTTTGAAAAGGACGAGATCCCCGCAGCAAAAAAGGCCGACCGTAAGGCTAAATTTTTCACCCGTGAGATAAGCGGCTCCTTCACCCAGGGAATGAAGCAGCTGCACTCAAGAAGGCTCTTCCGCATATCCCACGCCATCTCCGAGCTGATATCCCATATCTCAACGAGGCTCTATGGCACGATGCTGCTCTGCTTCGGTCTTCTCAGCTCGCTTATTTACTTCCTGGGTATATCCGCCGACGGCGGTATCACCACACCCGTGCTGGGTATTCTGCTTGCAGGACTGTCTATTCCCTTCCTGCTCACCGACAAGCCACTTCCCGTATTTTTGCAGGATTTCAGGCCTACGGATTATATTTTCTTTGAATTCTTCTGTATGAAGCGTCATTCGACGATGGAAAGCGTAAAGACCTTTCCCATCGCGGTCGCAATAGTCATCGGAGTTATCCCCGCCCTGCTCTCGGTCTTTATCCCGATGTGGCAGGTGACGCTGGCTATTGCAATACTGATCTGCATATATATCGGTATGGCATCACCCGAGTTTATATTTTTATCCTCGCTTTTGTGCCTGCCCTATATCAGATTTATCCCCTACTCCGAAATCGTCTTCTCGCTGGCGATCCTGCTGGCACTTATCTCCTTTGTAAGGAAGGTGATCTACGGCAGAAGAGTGCTGTATATCGAGCAGTACGATATTCTTATTGGAATAATGCTTCTCTTTATCCTTATCAGCGGTATATTCGTCAAGGGTGTAGAGTCCTTCGGAGGCTCGATCAAAATGATAATCTTCGCCCTGGGATATATCCTGGCAGGAAATATTATTACCAACCGCCGTCTTGCCGAGCTGTCGGCAAACTCGGTCATCATATCGGGCGTTGCGGCATCCCTTATATCCATAGGCCAGGTCATATCCACCCTGGTGCGTCTCGGCTCATCGGCCGATCAGGACAGCTTTAATTTTGTTCTTGCCCGTCAGGACGGAGTTGCCGTATCGCTTATGGTATCGATGGTCTTTGCGGTGGGAATGATAGGTGTAGCAAGGGGAGGCAGGCGTGCCCTGGCAATAATCTCCTCCTTCCTCTGCCTTACGTCACTTGTAATATCCGGCGAGCTGCTTGCAATAACCTCGCTGATAATTGCAATCGGTGCCTTCGTTATTATAAGACATAACAAGCTTCCGGGAGTTTTTCTTCCCCTGCTGCTCGGAGTATCGGTTGCGGTTCTTCTGCTGCCCGACAGCTTCCTTAATATAGTCTTCGCCTCCAGCCCCTCGGTCATATCGGCAGAGGATCTGTTTGAGCTCTGGAACAAGTCGCTTCAGGTAATGAGCCACCACCTTGCCATCGGTATCGGTATCGGCAGCGAGAGCTTCGGTCAGGAGATGGCGGCGGTCGGCGTGGTCGGTCACCCCGACTCATCAAACCTGTTCATCGAGCTCGGTCTCGAGGCGGGAATCCTCGCACCAACCTGCCTGATCATTCTTCTGATAACGAGAATGAAGCACAGATCTATGCAATACCTCTACGTGAGAAACTCCCAGATCGAGAGGATCTCCATACTTAGCGGAGCCTGTCTTTTCAGCCTTCTCGCCTTCGGTATGGTAAACTACATCTGGTCGGATGCATCGGCCTGTTATCTGTTCTGGTGCATATTCGGTATAGGAAGTGCCTCGCTCAGAGTGGCGAAGCGTGACTACGACGACAGAGTCATCTACTACGAGGAGAGCAGTGCTCAGGATTCCTCGGTCATTGATATTGAGATCGGATAAGGAACGATCGGATTTCAAAGATTTATTTGGATAAGCTGCTTCAAAATGCCTGTTTTTCAGTATTTTTTATGCAAAAAAACGAAATTTTACACTTTATTCTTGAAAAAAGGTATTGATTTTTCGTTAAATATTTGTTATACTTTATAGGAACTATGAAATCTAAGGAGAAAAAATATGATTTCTCGTGGTGTAACGATTTGCAACAGTGTTGGTCTCCACGCAAGACCCGCGACCTTCTTCGTGCAGAAGGCTAATTCCTTCAAGAGCTCTATCTGGGTTGAGAAGGAGGATTGTCGCGTTAATGCAAAGAGCCTGCTCGGTGTGCTTTCTCTTGGCATTTCCAAAGGAACTGCCATCACCTTGATTGCCGACGGTGTTGACGAGGCAGAGGCGGTTGACGGCCTCATCCAGCTTATCGACAGCGGCTTCGGCGAAAAATAATTGAGTTGCCCTGACTAATAATCGGGTTAGCTCCAAAAGGGTAACGGTTTTCCATTCGCCTTCGGGCCCTTGGTTCTCGTTGCCCTTTTTAATTTGAATTTCGGTGGATAAATATGGATAGAATACAACGGCTTCGGGACAAGGCGAATTCTCTGCCCCAGGTCCCGGGAGTATATATAATGAAGAATGCCGACGGCAGGATAATCTACGTCGGAAAGTCGAAAAGGCTGAAAAACCGAGTCACCACCTACTTTACGGGCAATAATCACACACCAAAAACGGCACGGATGGTGTCGCTGGTAGCCGACTTTGACTATATCGTCTGCAAGACCGAGATAGAGGCTCTGACGCTTGAGAACGTGCTGATAAAGCGGCATATGCCGAAATACAACATACGCCTTAAGGATTCAAAGTCCTACCCATACATTAAGGTGACGAATGAGGAGTATCCCAGGCTAAGTCGGATCGTAGCCATGTCGTTCTG
>JAZQDF010000122.1:0-2132 GCA_045546635.1 Eubacteriales bacterium | reverse complement strand
CGAGTTCATTTCTATGATAGAGACTCTGCTTGAGAAGGGATACGCCTACGAGGCAGGCGGAAATATCTATTTTGATACCTCAAGGCTTGAGAAATACTATATCTTCAATGACTTCAAGGAGGAAGATCTTGAGGTCGGCGTCCGCGACAGCGTAGAGGCGGATGCTAACAAGAGGAATAAGGCCGACTTCGTTCTTTGGTTTACAAAGTCCAAGTTTGACGATCAGGAGCTTAAGTGGAATTCTCCCTGGGGCATCGGTTATCCCGGCTGGCACATCGAGTGCTCCTGCATAGCCTCCAAGTTCCTTGGTGAATATCTCGACATTCATTGCGGCGGCATCGACAACGCCTTCCCCCACCATACCAACGAGATAGCACAGTCGGAGGCTACCTTCGGCCACGAGTGGTGCAAATATTGGTTCCACGTTCACCATCTCAATACCAATTCCGGTAAGATGAGCAAGTCGAAGGGCGAGTTCCTTACGGTCTCCCTTCTGGAGAGCAAGGGCTACGATCCCCTCGTATACCGCTTCTTCTGTATGCAGTCACATTATAGAAAGAACCTTGTCTTCTCTTGGGAGAACCTTGATAACGCAAGGATCGCTTATAACAAGCTCGTATCCCGCGTGGCTGAGCTTAAGGCAGGTGACGGCGAGCTTGACGGTGCGGCATTCGCCGAGGGCAAGAAGCGTTTTACCGACGCTCTTGATAATGACCTGAATACCTCTCTTGCAGTTACCGCACTTTACGACGTATTCAAGCTTAAGACCAATGATACGACCAAGCTTGCTCTTATCGAGAGCTTTGAGACCGTTCTTGATCTTGGCCTTATGGCTGCGGCGGCAAGGGTTAACGAGGAGAAGGCAAAGGCTAATGCAGATGAGAATGCAGGCGTTGACGCCGAGCTTCTCGCTTATATCAACGAAAAAATCGAGGCCCGTAAGGCGGCTAAGAAGGCGAAGAATTTTGCCGAGGCTGACGCCATCCGTGATGAGCTTCTTGCGAAGGGAATAACCCTTCTCGATACCCGCGAGGGAACGAAATTTACAATTAACTAAGAAAAAACCGGGCAGAAGGGAGGAGTCGCCGTGTACGAAAAATCAATAGCAGACGTTGCGTTTATGGAGGGCGATTTCTCCCGTGCTGCCGAGATGTATCTCGAGGGGGCAAGGGATGGGGACGAGCTTGCCTCCTTCAATTACGGCTACTGCCTCTGGCGTGGTCTTGGCGTCTCCTATGATCCTAAGGAGGCGAAGAGCTTCTTTGCCTTTGCCAGAGAGATGGAGGGCGGGGAGTCCTGCTATAATCTGGCTATGCTCTACCTTCACGGTGAGGGTGTGACGAAGGATTTTAAGACTGCATACGAATATATGAAGATCTCCGCGGGGCAGGGCTGTATTGAGGCACAGCTCTATCTCGGTATGGCATACGCATCAGGCTGTATGCTGGAGCCCGAGATCGTCGGGGAGGAGCATTATCAGGTGGCGCGTCAGGTGCAGGAGATTCTGGTGCATTACAATGTGTTGCAGGATATTATCGCCATTCTCGGTATGGACGAGCTGAGCGTGGAGGATAAGCTGTTGGTGCGCCGTGCCCGTAGGATCCAGCGGTTTTTGTCCCAGCCCTTCAGCGTGGCGGAAAAATTTACCGGCACCAAGGGTATTTACGTTCCTCTGAGCGAGACCATCCGCAGCTTTAAAGCGATTTTGGACGGCGAAGCCGATGAGTATCCCGAAAGCGCCTTCTTCAACGTAGGAACCATCGAGGACGTGCGCAGAAAGGCAGAGCTTGAAAATGAAAACCTTTCATCTTGAGATCCTGACCCCCCAACGGGTGTTCTATAGCGGAGAGTGCGTCTCTCTTTCCGTCCCCATTACCGACGGTATGCTGGGGCTGATGGCCAACCGCGCTCCCATTACGGCATCCTTGGTCTGCGGGGAGGCGCATTTCACCAAGCCGGACGGCGAAAAGGTGGTTTTTTCCATCTCCGGCGGCATGGTGGATGCGGAGTATAATCGGGTGGAGCTGCTTTGCGATTCCGCCCTTTTGCCCGAAGAGGTCGATGAGGATACGGAGCGGCAAAAGCTGGAGCAGGCGCGCTCCGAGATGGCAAAAAAGCAAAGCAAAAGAGAA